>JBEKQO010000177.1:0-15561 GCA_049519635.1 Terriglobia bacterium
CGCGCCACCCTCTCCCCCAAAGGGGCGAGGGCAATAAAATCCATCCTCCCCTCGGTGGCCGTGGCGACCGAGGGGCCCGGGGGTGAGGGGGTCCTTGCAACATGCCATTGTCAAATCTTATCAGGGGCACCACACTAGCTTGTGCCCTTACAGGGCAGGGAAACCCTCCCGTGTTGTCATCCTGGGCCCATTCGCTGTGGTTCTGAGCATTGACAGCCGTTCGGCTGCCCATGATCGGCAGAAACTTGACGGGAAGAACCCACCACCCAACCTGTCATCCTGAGCAGCAGCGAAGGACCCCGGCAGTCTGCGGGGTTTCATGAACCGGGCAAACTACCGGGGTTCTTCGCCCAAAAAGGCGGGCTCAGAATGACAGTTTGGGCGACGGTGAATCGAAAGGACTTACGCGTCGAGTTTCTGCAGAGTACTTTCAAGGCAATGCGAGAATCTTCGTTCGCAATGCTCAGGACCCCCTGCGGCTCCTCAAAATGTGGAAATTGTCGATTACCACTAGAAGCGGGTGCCCGTGGCCAGGAAGTGCGGTGGGGATGCCTTTTGTTGCGAAATGTAACTTTACTGAAGATGTGGTAACTTTCAGAGTGAATTGGAGCTGATTTGGCGTGCAGAAATGGACACCGATGGAAGCGTTTCTATCGCGGAAAGAAGCAGCTACCCTTGCTCGCCATCAGCGACCGCAAAGTTTGCATTTGGTTGCACGTAGGAAAGGACCGACGAAAGGAACGAACATGCCACTGCTTGCGATCCATCCCGGAGAACCTTTGGCCGAGGAATTGAAGGAACTGCACCTGACCGCCGCTGCGCCGGCGCGCCAGTTGCGGGTTCCCACCAATCGCATCACCCAGATTCTGAATGGACGCCGCGACATTACGGCGGACACGGCATTGCGCCTGGCTCATTTCTTCGGCACCAGCGCCGAATTCTGGATCAATCTGCAAAGCCTCTACGATCTGCGCATCGCCCAGCAACAAGCAGGAAAAATCATCCAAGCCCTTCCCACCCTCAAACGCATGACCGCCATCCGCGCCTAGACCCAAGCACCGGCCGGGAGGGCAGTGCGGGCTGGAATGGAAGGCGGCCGCTTGCCAATCGACAGTTAAGCGAGGCTTTGAAATTAAGAGGCGCGGACCTACAAAACAGGTTCGCGCTGCAGTTGTTGTTTCGAAAGGGGGCCCCATCCCAAATGACACCAGTAGCCCGATGTGGTCAATTTGACATTCGGCGGTCATGCCGGTATGTTCTAAGGAGGGCTATCATGGGCAATGGCGGTAGCGGTGAGGATGCCTGACTCCTCACTGGAGTTTCGCTAGGGACCACAACTCGGGGGGATTTCTCTACAGATGGGCCACAATAAAATCCATCTCCATGGCAGGCACCGCGCGCGGGGCAAGAGAGCGCGCCTCTGGCCCGTACTCACCTTTCGAGAGGTCCTGGCCCTGGGGGCAAGTTCATCGGGCGTTGGTTTTACTCATCAGGTCAAGGCTTCGCAGGGTTGAGCCGGAAAGGTTTCTGGAAGTGCGGATAAAGCCCAAGGCAATCGCGGTGGCTCCATGAACCTTCCTCGGCACATCTGGGATTGGCTCCGGCGGCAGTTTGTCGACGAGGTTCCTGAGGATGATGCCCTATGTGAGTTCGACTGCCGCAAACCGCAATGTAACGAGGGGGAATGGGAAGTCTGTCCGCGCCGCTTACAGCGTGGGGTAGGGGAATTCATGCCCGCGAAGGAACCGGCTTCAGAGGCGGTGGCGGATTCGACGCCTGCGAATGAAGCCGATCCAGTCCCAGAACCACCGAAACCTTAGGGGGTTGCGCAACCCCTGCGAATGTGCCCCAAGGCGGCCCTCACTTCACTACCACCGCCTCATCCACCGCCCGAGCGCGGCGACATCCGCCCCGTACCCCTCCGGCCCTGGTTCTTCCTCCGACGCGTTTTTCTCCCGATAATTGCGCTCTCTGCGGTGCCGGGTTAGAATCGCCATCCGCGATTGATTCTCATTCAAGGTGGGGTTCCATGACGGACTGGAGTGGTCCTCTAAAGATTCGTCCCGCGCGCATTGATGATGCCAAAGAAATTGCCCGGATCTACAATCAGGGCGTACAAGACCGTGCGGCGACTTTCGAAAATGCCTTCGTAACGCCGGAAGAGCGTTACTTGTGGCTCGCGGCGCGGCCCGACAAATTCCCCGTGCTGGTGGCGGAGGTCAAGCACACGCTCATGGGCTGGTCGGCGCTCTCGCCTTACAGCCCGCGCCACTGCTACGCGGGAATCGCGGAGCTTTCCATCTACATCGAGCGCAGCCTGCGCGGCCACGGAGTGGCGCAGGAATTGATGAAGGCCATGCAGAGCGCCGCTCGCGAGCGGGGTTTCTACAAAATTATTGGCCGTATTATGGTCGTGAACGAGGGCGCGCGCAAACTTTGCCAACTGACTGGCTGGAAAGAAGTGGGTGTGCACGAGAAGCACGGCAAATTGGGCGGTGAGTGGCACGACCTCGTGCTGGTGGAATTCCTGATTCCCGACAATTTTAAATAGGCGCGATCGGGCGAGGCTGGGAGCACCGGTCAGGGGTTGAGATAAGGCTGCCTTTACCACCCCGACACAGAGCAAGGGCCTGCTGTTTTCACTCCTTCCCGCACCGGTGCTTCGTCAGCGGGTGATGGAGCGAGGAGTCAGGTACAATTGGGATCGGACGAGAATTCGGGAGTGCGGATGAAAGGTAGGAAGCAATGGCTGCGCAGGGGCTTTCTGGCCGCGATGGCGGCGGGGGGGTGGTGCGTGTTGAGCCTGCTCACGTCCCCGCAGGATGCTGTGCCAGTACCAACGTCGTCGGCGGAAACCACGGCTACGCCGGGCGAATCGGAAAGACGCGAGTACACGCTGCTCTTCACCGGCGACATTATGCTTTCACGCGCGGTGGGCTTGCGCATGGCAGCGCAAAAGGACTGGTCGTTCCCCTTCCGTCTCATCGCTGATACGCTGCGCAGCGCCGACTTGCGCTATGGCAATTTGGAGTGTCCGGTATCGGACCGCGGCCGCAATCTGCATCACCTGTATTCTTTTCGCGCCGATCCCCGGGTGATCGAGGGGCTGAAGGCTGCGGGTTTCAACGTGGTTTCGCAGGCCAACAATCACGCCTACGACTGGGGCCCCGAGGCGCTGCTCGATACTTTGGAACGTTTGCGCGCAGCGGGGATTCAGCCCGTGGGGGCGGGGCAAAATTTTTTGGCGGCGCATTACCCGCTGCTGGTACGTCTGGGCGGCCTGCGCATCGCCTTCCTCGCCTACGTGAACATTGACCCCAAGGAAGCGGCGGCAGGTGTGGATCGCCCGGGCGTAGCTTGGCTGGACCCCGCGCAGGCGCTGGCGGACATCCGCTTCGCCCGGCCGCTGGCGGACTTGATCATCGTGTGCCCGCATTGGGGCGTGGAATACGCTTTGGAGCCGACGCGCGACCAGGTAGAGCTTGCCCACCAGATGATCGATGCGGGCGCGGACATGATTGTCGGCAGCCATCCGCACGTGGTGCAGCCCCTCGAAAACTACCACGATCATTGGATTGCTTACAGCCTGGGCAATTTTGTTTTTGACCAGCAGGACCCCGCCACGCATCGCGGCCTGATGCTGCGGGTTTCCGTGCGAGACAAACGCATTGCTGAAGTTATTCCTATAGCCGTCAAAATCAATTCCAGCTTTCAAACCGCACTCGCCCCGGTGGACGACCGTTCTCCCCGACCGATCCTGGCGGAGAAAAGTCCCAGCTTGCTCCATGCGGGTAAATAGGCGGGTTTCGTGCGAGGCGCCTTATGTCCTCACTTTCAACTAGACCGATTCTCAAGAGCCTTTTGTTTATCATCATCGTGCCAGGCACCGTGCTCCTGTTGGTTCCCTATCTGCTATTGGCGAAGAACTTGGCCTGGCCATCAAGTTGGGCGAACCGGCTGGCGCTCGCTCCGTGCGGGCTGGGCGCAGCAATCCTTTTGCAGTGCGCGTGGGACTTTGCAGTTGTAGGTCTGGGAACGCCCGCCCCCATCGATCCACCCAAAACCCTTGTGGTGAGCGGGCTTTACCGCTTCGTGCGCAACCCGATGTATGTGGGAGTGGCGTTGGTGCTCTTCAGTGAGGCGCTGCTTTTCAGCTCCCCCAGACTTCTGGCATATGCGCTCCTGGTCGCGCTCGGTTTTCACCTGTTCGCGGTGGCTTATGAAGAGCCCACGCTGAGGAATGAATTCGGCGCTTCCTATCACGCCTATTGCCAAGCCGTGCCTCGCTGGATTCCTCGGCTCACGCCCTGGTCGCGTTGAGATTCCACCCTGCCGAAGTCAGTGGCCGTCGCCTCATGAGGCACTCGCCACACGGCGCCGGAAATACTCCGGCGGGGGCAAAATCAGGACGCCATGGATTCTCCTTCCAAAGTACGCTCCGAAATGCTGCTTGTCGCCGGTTAGCAAGTGCGTTGCGCCTGCCTGAATAGCTACCAGAAGGATTGGGCGATCTTTTTCCGGGAGATCAATTTCCAGGGGCGATGCCGCCTGCGGAATTCGGGTGATTACCCGGACGGACTGCAAGAGACGCCGCAGCCTTTTGCTGGATGTCTCCCCGGCAAGGTTTCGCCTTGCTTCTTCCGCCGCATACTCAGAGGTGATCAGTTCCACATCCTCCAACTGCCATAACCGGCGCAGGCCCGCATGCGAACGGTAGGCGGCAGAAAAGAGTACGTTGGCATCCAGAAAGATTTTGTCCACGGGTGGGCTCAGGAGCGTTTGGCGCGGCGTTGAGCCGGCGAGTGATGAGCGACTTTGGAGGGGTCTACGCCCATTTTTCGCACTTCCTTAAGAGCGGCTTGGTAATCTCTGGCGTCGATGGCATTTGAAAGCAGAAACTCCGCTTTGCGTTCCGGAGAGTACATCTCCAGGGGCAAGGCGACGGCAGGACGAATCAGAATCCCGTCCCCGCGTTCTTCGGCCACCACTAATGACCCTTGCACAATACCAAATCTGCGACGCAAGCGCGCCGGAACGACGATCGCGCCACGCTTGCCGACTTTGCTCGTTTCCACGGATCCTCCAGGATTGCCCGATAGTCTGCATGTCGGGCGTTTCCCATTCTAGGTTAAGGGTGATCGTTAAACAAGGGAAACCTCCGCTCGTGAAAATAGGAGGAGCAATCGGGCCCAGGGCCGCTAATGCTTTCCGACCTTTTCCAGTTCTGCGCCGGTCGTTGCCGCCACTTCGGCGTGCAGCGAATTGCCATGTGAATCCATGGTCACGATGGCGGGGAAGTTGCGCGCTTCAAAAACCCACATGGCCTCGGGGACGCCGAGTTCCTCCAGCAGATAGACGCCGTGAACCTTGGGGAGGCAGCGCGCGTAAAATTGCGCGGCCCCGCCGATGGCGTGGAGGTACACGGCGCCATATTCCTTCAGCGCCGCACCCGTCTTGGCCCCCATGCCGCCCTTGCCCATCACCGCCCGCAAACCGAAACGGCGAATAATGTCGGCTTCGTAGGGTTCCTCCCGGATGCTGGTGGTCGGGCCGGCGCCCTTGGTTCGCCATTCATTATTCTCCTTGAGCATCACCGGGCCACAGTGATAGAGGATCGCCCCGTGCATGTCGTAGGGCGTGTCGTGGTGCAGCAGGTAGCTATGGGCGGCGTCGCGGCCGGTGACCAGGGGTCCATTAATCAGGACCACGTCGCCGACTTTCAGGGCGCGGACTTTTTCCTCGCTGAGCGGGGGCTCAAGGCGTACCTCGCGGCCGCTCAGTCGGAAACCCGTTCCGGACGCGATCAGGCGCTCGACGGGGCGGCTGGGATCGCGATACAGCCACTGGGTAATGGCGCCGCTTTCCGCATCGAGCAGAACTCCCAGGCGGCGGAACGCCCAGCATTCGTACGCCACGGTTACAAAGAAGCTGGCGGGAAGTCTGTTGGCCGCCGTGATTTTGCAGCCGATGAGGGAGCTCGATCCACCGAAGCCCATGGCTCCAACCCCCAGCTTGTTGGCTTGTTCCATAATTTCCTGCTCAAGCTCTGCCAGAACCGCATCGGGGTTCGTATCGTCCAAGGTCCGAAAGAGTTGTTGCTTGGCAAGATGATAACCACCCGCGCGATCACTGCCGATGCAGACGCCGAGGGCCCCCGGCGCGCAACCCTGGCCTTGCGCCTGCCACACCGAGTGGAGGATGCATTTCTTGACGCCCGCAAGGTCGCGGTCGGCGCGGCCCAAATGCTCAAGCTGGCAGGGCACGGAATATTGGATGTTCTTGTTCTCGCAACCCCCACCCTTCAGGATGAGGCGCACCTCGATGTCGGGTTTTTCCCACTGCTCGAAATGGAAGATGGGCGTGCCGGGCCCGAGATTGTTGCCGCTGTTCTTGCCGGTGATGGAGTCCACGGAATTGGGCCGCAGCTTGCCGCGCTTCGTGGCCTCCGCGACGGCTTCCAGAATCTGTTTGCGAATGGCGAGCTGGTTGACTCCGACGGGAGTTTTGATCTCGAAAGTGGGCATGCCCGTGTCCTGGCAAATCGCGCCTTCGTCCTGATGGGCCAGGTCGATGTTCTCGCCGATGATGGCCAGAGCTTGCCCCGATTGCGTTTGGGGATTCTCCGTGCGCAGCGCCCACGCCATGGCATTACGAACATCCGGCGGCAGATTGGTGGAAGTCTGAATGATCAGTTCAAGCATGCTTTCCTTGAGAAATTGCATAAACACCTCCATGAGCAGACCGCGAGACTCCTTCCCACCGGGCTCGCCACAATGGAATTATAACCCCTGCCGTTAGACGAAAGGATGCTTGATGGCCGGACGCAAGCTGAAGCGTCCCCCCAGCTCATCCTTCAAAATCTCAAAAGCTTGCTGGGGAGAGTCGACAAATCGAATCAATTTCAAATCATTTTTGTTGACGGTCCCTGTCTCGACCAGCCAACCGAAGTTGATAGCGGCTTTCCAGAACTTCGAGCCGTAAAGGAGAATGGTCACCTCATGACCCATCTTTTTAGTCTGGATCAAGGTGAGGAACTCCCACATTTCATCCATGGTTCCAAAGCCGCCGGGGAAAACGATCAGCGCTTGCGCGGGTTGCGCGAACCAGAGTTTACGCATAAAGAAGTAGCGGAACATCATGCTGAGTTCGGGGGGAATGTAGGGGTTGGGTTTTTGCTCCAGGGGCAATTTGATATTAAGTCCGATGGATTTTCCGCCCGCTTCGCTGGCCCCGCGATTGGCGGCTTCCATAATGCCGGGGCCTCCTCCCGAGCACACCATCAGAAAGCGGGGGCTCTTGTTCAGTTTCATCGCCCATGCGGTGATCAGCCGCGACAGTTCGCGTGCCGCCTCGTAATAGCGAGACATGTGCACGCCCATCCGGGCGCGCTTGAGGTCGGCTTGCAGCGCCGCCGCCGGGCTTCCCTTGCTGCGAAGCTCCACCTCTCGCAAATTCTGAAAGGCCGCCTCGCGCGAGAGAATTCTCGCCGAGCCGAAAAAGACCACCGTATGCTGCGCGTTGGCTTCTCGCAAGCGGGCCTGCGGGTCAAAGTATTCGGAAATAATTCGCAGCGCCCGCGCGTCCGCGCTTTCCAGGAAACGCAGATTGCGATAGGCAAGTTGGGGCATCTGCGCGCCGGATTTGTTATCTTTCGCCATGGATTCCTCACCTTGATGGAGTCAACCCCTGGGTAGCTGCCGAAAAAACCTTGCCCGCGAGTATCGCGTCGGTTTGAGTAGGCAACAATACCGGTGGATTCCGCGCCGGCATGGCGGCACGCCGGCCAAATCGTGACAGGTCCCCCGCCGCTTCCGGCTTTTCTGTGACCTGCTAGAGAATACCAGACCGGGTATCGTTCCCACCGCAAAATCTCGTCCGGTGGTAAAGCGCCGGAAGATTCCGGTAGTGGCACAGCTTGGTATCTTGTAGCGGCGGTCCATGACGACAGGCTTTTTGGTTCAATAAATTCCGGCGCTCAAAAAGCGCCGCTATAGCAAACTATAACCCTACCAAGATTCCGGTTGACCGGAGAGCCCTGAAGAGGTATGAGTTATAAGTTGACCTGACCTCGCCAGGTATACCCAGCAAGTGTAGGACACCTGCCATCTTTTATTGATCTGCATGGAGGAAGAACCCAATGTCATCATTCTCAAGACGTGAATTTATGCGCCGGAGCACGGTAGGAGCAGCGGGCTTGGGCTTGCTGCTGAACGGGAAGTCGATTCCCCTGGAGGCAACCCCCCTGCCGCCGCCGGCGGGCCCCAACGACCGCGTCAACCTTGGTTTCATCGGATTCGGTATTCGCGGGAATATCGTGATGGAAGCAATCAAGAAAACCGGGCAAGCCAATCTGGTGGCCGTCAGCGATTGTTATCAGGGGCATCTGACGCGCGCCAAGGAACGGACGGAAGGCAAGATCGACACCAATTTTGCGCAGTACAAAGCCCTGCTGGAGCGCAAGGACATCGACGCCGTTATCCTCGCGCCTCCCGATCACCAGCATCTACCGATGGTCTTGGACGCGCTCGCCGCGGGCAAGGACGTCTATATCGAAAAGCCCATGACGCACCGCGTTGAAGACGGACCCATAATGATCGAAGCGGTGAAGCGGTACAACCGCGTCCTCCAAGTCGGCAGTCAAGGACGCTCCTCGTATTTGCAAAAGAAGGCACGGGAAATCGTGGCTTCCGGGCAGCTCGGGCAGGTTTCCAAGATCGTTGCCTCCTATAACCGCAACAGCTCCACGGGCGCTTGGAATTATCCCATTCCCCCCGACCTGAAGGAAGGCGTGAACTTTAACTGGCACGAGTGGCTGGGCAATGCGCCGAAGTGTGCCTATGACCCGGAACGCGTGTTCCGTTATCGCAAGTATTGGGATTATTCCGGCGGCATTTCCACCGACCTGTTTGTTCACCTGATTACATCCATTCACTTCATCATGGACGCCAAGGTCCCGTCGAGTGTCGTGGCGGCGGGCGGAATCCTGGTGCGGAAAGATGGACGGGAAGTACCCGACACGCTCGATGCCCTCTTTGTTTATCCGGAGGATTTCAACGTAAACATGGGGGCAACATTCAACAACGCGAGTGTCCCCGACCAGGGTCTGACGTTCCTGGGAACCAAGGGGTCCCTCACGCTGGGCGGAAGCACCTTTACCATTGCGCCGGAGAATTCCAAAGAAGGATATGCGTATGCCATCGATTCCTGGCCCAAGAGCCTTCAGGAAGATTTCATGAACATGGACGACCATCGCGCCGAGGCCAATCCGCCGATCATCGAGGACGGAACCGTCACCTACAAAGACCAGGGCACGGACTCGGTGGTGCTGCACACGCTGGAATTCCTGGACTGCGTGCGCTCGCGCAAAGAATGCAGCGAGAACGCCGTGGTGGGCCACCATGCTGCCGCAGCGGGGCACATGGTCAACCTCTCGTATCTTTCCGGGAAGAAGATGGTGTGGGACGCCGCCAGCGACACCGCCCGGGAAGCGTAAGAACAGACGCGCCGGCATTCTCCCCTTGTTTGGCGTGGGGGAAAAACAAAACTTAAAAAACCCTCTCCCTTCGGGAGAGGGGGACCGCAAGGCGGTGGGTGAGGGGGTCGAATTGGGGGCGGGCAGCTTAGGTGAACGGTATTGGGGTTAGATGGGAGGCCGCTGCCAGCCACCGAGCGCCTGCTGCAAAACCTCCGCCACCGCCAATGCCACATCTTCCCGCCACGGTCGAGCCACAATCTGAACGCCAATCGGCAAGCCCCTCGGGGTCGCGCCGGCAGGAACCACTGCCGCAGGCCAGCCGGTCAGGTTGAACGCCATCGTGTAGCTGAAGCAGGAAAGCCGATCGTAAGTTGAACCGTGGGCCATCCCGGCAAAAGAGCAAACCGGGCAGAGCAAGGCATCATACTTTGACATGAAGGAGAGCATTGCTCGCCGGAAAGCGTCCCAACGGCCGACCAGCACGCCGAGTTCCGCGACGGACTTGGCGCCTTGGTGCTGCAATTCCAGCACG
Source organism: Terriglobia bacterium (assembly GCA_049519635.1). Classification (GTDB taxonomy): domain Bacteria; phylum Acidobacteriota; class Terriglobia; order UBA7540; family UBA7540; genus Bog-366. The sequence continues at coordinate 10,008 of JBEKQO010000177.1, forward strand.
CGCTGCATGAGGGGATGGACGCGATGCGTCCCTGCCTCTTTCAGCAGGGATTCGATGCCCGCACCTCCGTCAGCGGTAAAGAGGCCGAGGTAGATTTCGTAAGTCTGCTCGATCCCCATCGGCCGCACTTCTTCCACGGGAATTCCTGCCTCGGCCAAGGCCGTCGCGGCTTTCCCTACGGCTGCGCCGACTTCAGCCGATGGCGCCACAATTCCGTTGTCGGTGTGGAAGGCGATGCGCAATCTTCGCAGTTCAATTGCCCTGGGGTCGCCGAGTTGCACAGGCACGATGGCGGCGTCTTGCCCGTCGACACCGGAAATTACCGGAAGTACCAGCTCCAGGTCTTCCACATATCTCGCCAACGGCCCGATTTGCCAAAGTGCGTCGAGCAGCCCTCCTGGTCCGGGAAAGTGCCCCGTGCGTGGAATCCGCCCCGAGGTCGGCTTGATGCTTGCGATGCCCGTACAATGCGCCGGGTAGCGCACGCTTCCACCGGCATCGCTCCCCAATCCCAACGGCGAACCTCCCGCCGCAATAATGGCGGACTCGCCGCCGCTGCTTCCACCGGGGGATAGGTTCAGGTCATACGGGTTGTTCGTGCGGCCGTAAATCAGGTTGTCGGCCTCCCACGCCCACCCCAATTCCGGGCAATTGGTTTTTCCCAGCAGAATGGCTCCGGCTTCGCGCAAGCGCTTCACCACCACCGCGTCTTGGCTGGGGACGTAGTGCGAGCGGCCCTCGGTTCCTCCGGTGCAAATCACCCCCTTCGTCTCGATGGCGTCTTTCAGGGTGAATGGCACGCCGTGCAGGGGTCCGATCGCCTCTCCATGTGCCAATGCCCGGTCGGCTTGGCGCGCTTCCTCAAGAGCTCCCTCGGCACACAATTGCACGACGGCGTTCAGGCGAGGATTCACCTCTTCGATCCGTCCGAGGGAGGCGCGCACAAGCTCCTGCGCGGAGATTTCCTTCCTTCGAATCGCTGCCGCCATGGCTGCGGCGGACCGGTAAATCCACTCAGGCATCCCAGACGCTTCCTTTGAAGCGTGCATTCAGATCATTAGAAGGAGACGTTCGATGGCAACGGAAAAGAGTGGTGAGCCGGCTGGGATTCGAACCCAGAACCCCTGCCTTAAAAGGGCAGTGCTCTACCATTGAGCTACCGGCCCGGCTATCCATTACGCGCGGGCAACGACTCCGTACCCTGTCAGGGGGAACTGTCTTGTCGGCCACAAGAAAATCTTACGGAATCTCTCTTTACAAAACTACATCAATCCGCCCCTTTTCGTAAACCCCCAACTGAGGGGTGGGCAGGGCACCGTCAAGGTCTAATGGGAAGGGACCCCTCACCTACCCTCCTCCGTCGGGCACCCTCCCCCCTGGGAAGAGGGGTGTGATTTTCATTTCTCTCCCTCTCCGTTGGGGAGAGGGGGGACCGCAAGGCGGGGGGTGAGGGGTTTCTTCGCGGGTGATGCATTTATGGACATGGAGGTATGCGATGCCCGCGACTTTTACGGAACCCCGGAGGGGTGGGCGATGCCACCGTCCTCTACCCCAGTTTGGCTACCAGTTTTTCCAGGTAGACTTTTTCCGCCTTGATGTCCTCGAACTGCTGGGGGCCGGAAATTTCCCGCTCGATGGTAAGCGGCCCGGGGTATCCCAACTCCTTCAGGCGCGGAATCAGTTTGGGGAAATTGGCTTTGCCCTTTCCGATGGCCACCTCCTCACCGAGTTCCTTGGGATTGGTCGGGAAGAGCCCGTCCTTGGCGTGCGTGCCCCGCACCAAATGGCCGATCACATCCAGCGCGTCCACAGGATTGCCCTTGCCATAAAGAATCAGGTTGGCACAATCCAGGTTTACAAACTGGTTGTCAACGCCCGCGTCGTCGATGGCGCGCAGCATGGTGATGGGCGTTTCCTGCCCAGTCTCCATCAGCACGATTTGGCCATTGCCCTTGATGTGTGTGGCCACCTCGCGGAGCGCGACGACGACGCCTTCATACTCGGGGTCATTGGGGTTCTCGGGGATAAATCCAAAGTGCGAGTGAAGGGCTGGTATGTCCAGCCGCTTGGCGAAATCGGAGGCGCGCTTGTAGTTATCAATACGCTGCTGGCGATATTTTCTGGGAACCACGCCGATGGTTTCGGGGCCTTCGTAAAAAGTGTACTCATTGGGCGGGCCGCCGGAAGTATTGATGGCCGTCACCTCAATGCCATACTTTTCTACGGCCGCCTTGAGGCCGCTATAGACCCGGTCCGAGAAGTCGTCCGTTCCGGCTTGGCACGTCGGAACACCAAAATCATGAACACGCTTGAGGGCTGCTTCTGGATCCTTGGCGACGCCAATGATAATTCCCAATCGAAAGGGCTTGCCGACGGTTACGGCACGCGCTGCCGGGATGGCAGACAGCACTCCCGCCGCGCCCGCGACCGCGGAAACTTGCAGAAAACGACGACGATTAAGATTCTCCATTCCTTGTCCCCTTTTCTAAAAGTGCCGCACGGCTTTTCACCGTGCGTCCTCATTATGCCTGATACGAAATCAGTTTGCTGCAGCAGAACTGCAAAAGGCCAAAATGAGTCATTGGCACACGACTCAACTCATTGACAATCTTTTACGGTAAAGCATAGTATCCAATTTCCGGCAGAATTTCCTGTCGAGAATTGGGGAGGGAGTGGAGAGCGCGACCGAAGCGGTGCGGCGGAGCCTGCGGAGCGGGCAGATCGTGGCTTTCACGGGAGCCGGAATTTCGGCGGAAAGTCATGTTCCTACCTTTCGCGGGGCGGATGGGCTTTGGAGAAACTATTCTCCGGAAAGGTTGGCCACCGCCGAGGCTTTCTCGAGCGATCCACGCTTGGTTTGGGAATGGTACGACTGGTTGCGCGGCCTCATCCACACGGCGCAACCGAACCCCGGCCACCTCGCCTTGACCGAATTGCAGCGGAGAGCCCCGGCAAGGTTCACCCTCGTGACCCAGAATATGGATGGCCTTCACGAAAGGGCAGGCAGCCAGGACGTGGTGAAATTGCATGGCGACATCTGGCTGCTGCGATGCACCGAGTGTGGGCGGGAAGAGCGGAACGAGCAAGTGCCCATGGATCCTTTGCCTCCACTTTGCGCCTGTGGAGGGATTCTGCGCCCAGGGATTGTCTGGTTCGGCGAAATGCTCCCCCCGGAACAGTGGGAGCGCGCCATGGACGCAGCGCGAACGGCGGATGTTTTCATGGCCATTGGCACCTCCGCATCGGTCTACCCTGCGGCCGGGCTCGTGCAAATGGCCCGCCAATCGGGAGCTCAGGTAGTGATTGTGAATCCCGACCCCACTCCTGCCGATGATCTCGCGGAATGGATTCTGCGCGGCCCGTCCGGAGAAATTCTACCGAGGTTACTATGAAACAGGCATACTTGGATTGCTCCTCTGGCATCAGCGGCGATATGTTTTTGGCGGCGCTCATCGACGCGGGAATTCCGGTGGACCGGCTTTTCGGCGAATTGAAAAAGCTGAGCCTGGGTTTCTATGAATTTAAGCGTACGCGCGCCTTGCGCTGCGGTTTGCTGGGAACTCGTGTGGACATTCGGGTTCCCGGCGAACAACCTCACCGCCATCTGGCGGATATCCAAACCTTGGTGGAAAATGCGTCGCTGCCGGAAAAGGCCGCGGCCCTGTCCCTGAAGGTGTTCAACCATCTCGCGGAGGTGGAAGGAAAACTTCACAATGTTCCCTCGAGTGAAATCCATTTCCACGAGGTCGGCGCCGTGGACGCCGTGATTGACATCGTGGGCACGTGTGTCGCCATGGAACTGCTGGAGATTTCTGAGCTCATCTGCTCGCCCTTAAACCTTGGCAGCGGGCGAGTGAACGCGGCGCACGGAAGTTTGCCCGTTCCCGCTCCCGCCACGGCGGAACTGCTGAAGGACATTCCGGTCTATTCCTCCGGCGTGGAAGGCGAACTGGTCACGCCCACCGGCGCCGCCCTGGTCGCCACTCTGGCTTCCGGATTCGGCCCCTTTCCTTCGATGAAGATTGCGAAAATCGGGTATGGCGCGGGGGAAAAGGAGTACTCCGATCACCCCAACATTGCCCGCCTCTTCGTCGGCGAATTGCTTGAAGCCGTCGCCGGTCAGCCGGGCATGCCGGGGGACGATATCGTTTCCGTGATCGAAGCCACGGTTCATGATATGAGCCCGCAACTTTACGGGCACTTCCTGGAACAGGCCCTGGCTGCGGGCGCGCTTGAAGTCACGTGCGGCTCAGCGCAGATGAAAAAGAATCGGGCCGGCCTCGCCATCAGCCTTCTCTGCGAACCCGGCAAGAGCGACGCGCTTTCCCAGTTGCTCTTCGACGAGACCACCACCACAGGTGTGCGCATCTATGAGGCGCGGCGGAAAGTACCGGAGCGCGAGCAGGTGGCGGTGGAAGCCCCTTGCGGTGACGAAATCGTATCCGTGATCGAAGCCAACGTCGATGATATGAGTCCGCAGCTTTACGGGTTCTTCCTGGAACAGGCTCTGGCCGCAGGCGCGCTTGACGTTACGTGCAGCTCGGCACAGATGAAAAAGAATCGGCCGGGACTGACCATCAGCCTTCTCTGCGAACCGGACAAGAGTGACGCGCTTTCCCAGTTGCTTTTCGAACAGACCACCACCATTGGCGTGCGCATCTATGAGGCACGGCGGAAAGTTTTGGCGCGGGAGCAGGTTACGGTGGAAACCGCTTACGGTGCGGTGCAGGTGAAAGTGGCTCGATGTGAGGGAAAGGTGATGAACGCGGCGCCTGAATTCGACGATTGCCAGCGCTTGGCCCTAGAGAAATCTGTGCCGCTCAAGCACGTGATCGCCGCCGCCGAAGCCGCCTATTTGCAGCAGAGTGAAAAGGCTGCCGTCGCATGAAACCAACGTTTTTCCTTACAACTCCCATTTACTACCCCAACGCCCGGCCGCACGTAGGTTCTGCCTACACCACCATCGTGTGCGATGTGCTGGCGCGCTACAAGCGCATGTGCGGTTACGACGTAGCCTTCCTGACCGGCACCGATGAGCACGGGGAAAAGCTTGAGCGCGCGGCCGCTGCCGCGGGACAGTCGCCACGCGAGTTCGTGGCGGAAAAACGCAAGCTGTTTGTCGCACTCTGGAAGAAACTTGGCATCCCGGTAAAAGTCTATCCGGAGTCCGACCAGAGTTCTCTACGCTTCATTTATACGGACCATCCGGACCACGTAATCTCCGTTCAACGTTTGCTGATTCGCGCCAGAGAAAACGGCTATATCTATACGCATCGCTACGAGGGCCGCTATTGCATTTTTGACGAGCGCTACGTTTCCGACAACACGGACCCCGTGAACTGCGATATCTGTGGCCGTCCGGCGGAGCTGATTAGCGAAGATAACTATTTCTTCAAGCTGTCGGCATTTGAACAACGGCTTCTCGAACTCTATGCGAGCCGTCCGGATTTCGTGAAGCCTGATTACCGCATGAACGAAGTCAAAAGCTTTGTGAAAAGCGGGCTGCGCGACATTTCCGTCAGCCGTAGCCGCCTGAAGTGGGGCATCCCCTGGC
>JBEKQO010000178.1:0-15544 GCA_049519635.1 Terriglobia bacterium
CGGGCTTGAAGGTTTCCGACCAACAGATGGCCGAACTCCAGCTCAGGAGGGACAAATTTCATGGTGACTGGAACTATAGTTTATTGCCCAGAAGTTGACACAGTTATTTCCTGACATCCGCTTAGGGGTGGCTTCCGCCACCAGGAAGATGAGCGGGTGCCCTTTGATCATGATGGACGCGTGAGCCTTGTCCACGGCGTTCAGGATTGCCTCCGGCTCCGAGTAATCGGGATGGTCCTTCTCTCGCTCAAGCATGCCTCGATAGAAAGGAATGGTGCCGTAGTTGAGGAGCTTGGTGTAGTACTCTCGGTACCACTCGGGGCCGCTGGCGAAGCCAAACGCGTTCGATCCGAAGAGGAAGCCAGGGCGAGGCGACTGCTTAGCAATCCGGTACTTGGCGCGCTCAAATACCAGCCCTTCGCCCGCCCAGAGCGATTCGCGGAGCGATTCCATGGCTGCTCGGGCGCAGGCAGGGTGGTCGCCGCGCGCGACCTCGGCTCTCTGGAGTAATTCCTCTGCCGCCGAGATGCGGACGGACAAACCCGAAGGAATTGTGACCCCCAGACTTCGGCAGTCCTCCGCGAGGCGTCGGACGGTAGTCAGGCGGTCGGCAGCAAATTCATAGTTCAACAACAGGTCGCCGCTTTTCGCGAGTGAACGGGGTGTGTAGCCGGCCCCGCGATTATCGGCGTAAACAAACACGTGCCCGAAGCCCGGAACCTGCAACGGGAGCGATATTCGAAACGGCTGGGCAGGTGGAGAGAAAGTGATTTGACCGACAGCAACTACCGGGGCGAGTGTAAAGGGACGGAGCAGGAGATCGCACGTGTGGAACCGCACCATCGCGTCGGGCGCCACGGGTTCACCTTGCGCATCGAGAACAATGCAACGAGCCGGCCGCGCTGCACTGGTGGGCGGCAATGCAGCCGCTGAGGCCACGGCGAGGATGCACTCACGTCTTGTCATGGCGAAATCTCCCTTCTCACTACAGGCGAACTCCAAATCTGGTGCAACGCCCGCAACAGGCGCTTCATGCCTGCTCTAGGATGCTCGACTTGTGTCAAGAAGGCAAGATGAGGATCAGGTAAGTAGGCGGACAATTTAACGACATGGCAAGGCGCATTTTGCGCCGCCCCACTCGGCGCAAAGAAAAAAACAACTCCGCGTCGAATGACTGGAATCTGTAAACGCTGCGCCGTCAGGCAGGATCGATAGCCTTGGGCGCGCCGGAGAGTTGTCGAGCCGGTTGCTGGACAAACTTCCGAGTACCCCGTCATACGCCCAGAACATTTAGCTGTCAGTAGACTCGTCCATGAACTCGGCGGTCATTTTTTGGTGGCTGGGGTACTTGGAAGAGGTTACGTGGCACGGGAATTCCCGAGTCCGATTTTCGATTGACGATTTTCAATTGCACCGGCTGGCCGCGGATTCACTCGGGTCACCTTGCCGGAAAGTTCTGACTTTTTCTGTCCGCCTCGGCTCCTCGGCGGTGAGATCGGCCGGGCTTTGTGTCCCTTGACACTCTCCCGCGAAAGGCCTACATCTATGACCGGAATTAACGCGCGAGTTGGTGATGATGTTTAATACATTCTACAAATTGTCGTCGCTCTAATAAAGGTCAACGGACTCGCCGGTAGCCCGCCAACCGATTTCGTAAGCGATTAATTCATTTTAGCCTAACCATGAAAATCTCCGCGTCTGAAACATCATGCCTACCTAGTGCCCAAATCACTTGGTGTGGCCGCTGCGACGGTCCCGCAAGTGCCCGGAGGATGCATCCATGAGGCTATCCTTAACCAAGTCCAGTTTTGCAATCATATTGACCATCATCTGTCTGGGGTTATTCAGCGCAACTGCCCAAGCCCAGACCTACGTTTTCAACCAAGCCACTTTCAATGTCGGGCACGCCCCAACTGCGATGGCGGTTGGAGACTTTAACGGCGACGGCAAGCCCGATCTCGCAGTTGTCAGCAGCTTAGACGGTACACTGTCAATCCTGTTAGGAAAGGCTGACGGTACCTTTGAGCCTCATGTGGGCTATCCCCTCAGCCCATCGTTCGGCGTCACTGCCAATGGCGTGGTCACCGGCGATTTCAATGGCGATGGGAGGTTGGATCTGGCGGTTCTCATAAGCGATGGCTTGACCTGCGAGCTGGACATATTCCTGGGAAATGGTGGGGGGACTTTTACCAATCCCACGGTAACTGCCCTTGATGGAATCTCCGGTGGGATCGTCGTGGGCGATTTCAACAACGATGGGAAGATGGACCTGGCAGTTGCCGAAGCTACCGGTTCCGGTTACACCGGATCGGTGGCCATTCTACTCGGAAATGGTGACGGGACCTTTCAGCCCCCCAATGACTTTCCCTTGCCGGCCCCTCCTGGAATGATGGCCGCCGTCGACCTGAGCCACGATGGGAACCTCGACTTAATTGTGGGCGCGGGCAGTCTGGCAGTCTTGCTGGGGAACGGCAACGGCACGTTTCAGCCGTACGTGAGCTACTCCACGTCCAGTTCAACTGGGGAATTCGCGCTCGGAGACTTCAACGGAGACGGATGGCTGGATGTGGTCGTGCCGGCTACCGCGTATGGCCAAACAGGGTTCTGGATTTTCCTCGGGGCAGCGGATGGAACATTTGAGTCGCCGGTCAATGTCACGGCTGGTGGTGACGGGGTGAATCAAATCGTCGCCGGTGATTTTAATGGCGACGGCAAGCTGGACGTTGCGTTTACAACGAGCATTACCCAGGTCCCAACCACCGTCGTACTCCTGGGCAACGGCGACGGGACGTTCCAAATCCAGCCGATCGTTGCCGGTGCGAGCGTCACCTCCCTGGCGACGGGGGACTTCAACGGCGACGGCAAATTGGATTTGGCCTATATCCCTCGTTCTACTACGATCTCACCAGCGTTGGCGTCATGTTGGGCAATGGCGACGGGACATTCAGTCTCCGCAATGACTACTCGACTTCCGCCGCCCCCCTGGCCGCCACCGCCGGCGATTTCAACGGGAACGGCAAACCCGACCTGGCCGTAGTTGAAAACAAAGGCCAGTTCTCCATTGGAGCACTCTCCGTTTTCGTCAACAATGGCGACGGAACCTTCCAATCCTCTGTCGATTACACGGTTGGCGAGAATCCGCAGGTGGCGATCACGGGCGATTTCAACGGCGATGGAGCACTCGATGTGGCCGTGCTCAACACCGGTGTCTCGATCCAGCAAGGGACCGTTTCCGTCCTGCTGGGGAACGGCAATGGAACATTCCAGACCCATCTTGACTCTTCGGTGGGTGTGACCAGCAGCTTCATGGTGGCCGGAGACTTTAATGGCGATGGCAAGCTCGACTTGGCAGCGGTTAGCGGAATTTACAGCTCCTCGACCGGCTGGACGGGAGCCGTCGCGATACTGCTCGGCAACGGCAATGGAACTTTCCAAGCTCCCTCTCTAGTCACTGTGCCCAACGCCTCAGAGTTTTGCGGGCTGGCAGCGGGCGACTTCAACCACGACGGCAAAACCGACCTCGCCGTCTCCGATTGCACGAGCAAGGTTTATGTGCTGCTCGGTAACGGAAACGGAACCTTCGCCTCGCCGGTTGCTTATCCGGTCTATTTTGCGGGCGTCGTTGCCGCCGCCGATTTCAATGACGACGGGAATATCGACTTGGCCGTGGCTTCAAGCTACGACGGTTTCGTTTATATCCTCTTGGGCAAAGGGGACGGTACCTTCCAGAGTGCCGTCGAGTACTCTGCCGGGAGTAATCTTTATTCTCTCATCGTCGCCGACTTCAATGGCGACGGGGTACCCGACATTGCCACCGGTGATACCTACATGCGCACCACCATCGTTCTTTTGGGCAACGGCGATGGAACTTTCGGTGGTTCGCTTGATTACCCTGCGGCAGGAAATGTTCCTCTTGGCTTGGCCGCGGCTGATTTCAATGGCGACGGGGCGGCAGACCTGGCTATGGTCAATGGCTGGTATTCGTCAACCGCCTCGGTTTACCTCAGCTATCCAGTTATCGCTTTGTATCCCCCCCACGTGGTATTTACCAATGAGGGGGAAGGCGCCAACAGCCCGGCGCAGACTCTCACCGTGAGCAACCCCGGCAGCGTTCCCTTTGCCCTCTCGAGCATTGCTGCCCCAAGTCCTTTCGCAGAAACCAATACCTGCGGGACTACAGTCGCGCTGGGGACCAACTGCGCGATTAACGTGACTTTCTCCCCATCAGGGACCGGGGAGTCGAAAGCTGCACTGACCCTGTTTGACAGCGCGCTCGGATCGCCGCAGGCGATTCCCCTGATCGGACTGTCCGTCAACGGCGCCTTGATGACGCTTTCCCCGGCATCCTTGAGCTTTAACGGCCTGCCTGTGGGCCAGACCAGCGCGGCGGTCACGGCCACGCTCGAAAATACCGGCAGCGCCCTCCTGACGGGAATCAGCATTGCCGCCACCGGAGATTTCACCGAGACCAGCGCCTGTGGCTCCTCGCTTGGCGCCGGGGCAAGCTGCACCATTTCCGTGCAATTTGTGCCTCTGGCCCGGGGCGTGCGCAACGGTTCCATAACCGTCTCGAGCAACGCCGGCCAGAGTGCCGTCTCACTGTCCGGCATCGGCCTGGCCGCGGCATTGACCCTCTCGCCGACCACCATCGATTTAGGAACGCAATTTGTGGGAATCGAAGGAGGGTTTGGGCCGGTCACGGTCACCAGCAGCGGCGATCTAACCTTGAATATCACCAGCGTTTCCACCAGCGGCGACTTCACGCAATCCAACAACTGCAATCAGCCCATGCCGCCGGGTTCGAGCTGCTATGTGACCGTCAGCATAACGCCGACGGCGGTGGGCGCGCGCACGGGAACCCTGACCTTTGTGGATAATGGAGTGGGAACGCAGCCTTCCGTGGCCCTTACTGCCACAGCCACTTATGCCGTGCCTCAGATCGTCTCCCCCATTGCGCCGGCCGCGGCCACTCCGGGTTCGCCGGGCTTCACCTTGACCGTCAACGGGTCAGGCTTTGCTCCCATTTCCGTTGTGCAATGGAAGGGCAGCCCACGCTCTACAGCCTACATCAGTCCGACGCAACTGACTGCTGCCATCCCCCCCTCGGATGTCGCGTTGGCAGGCGCCGCAGTGGTGACGGTATTCAATCCCACCCCGGGCGGAGGCACGTCCGATGGCGCGGCGTTTGAGATCACCACTGCCGCCCTCAGTCTCGCTTTCGTGAATAGGACTTTGACGGTCGGACAGGCCCCCATGGATATGGTCGAGGGAGACTTCAACGGCGGCAGCAAGCCCGACTTAGTGGTCGCCAACGGTGGATCCAATACTATCTCCGTGCTCTTAGGCAACGGGGACGGCACATTTCAGCCGCACGTGGATTACGCTGCCGGGTCGGGCCCGGAGTCGGTGGCAGTCGGGGATTTCAATAACGACGGCAAGCCGGATTTGGCCGTCGTCAGCGATGACAACACCGTATCCATCCTCCTGGGCAATGGAGATGGTACCTTCCAGACGCCCCTCACTATTGGCGGACAAAGCTTATTCGGGGTAGCCATCGCTGTAGGCGATTTCAACGGCGACGGCAAGCTCGACTTAGCTTTGGGCATATATAGTAACCAGGGCACAGGGGTTCAGATACTTCTGGGAAATGGCGACGGAACCTTCCACGCCTCGAGCTGGTTTCCAATCGGAGATGGGCAATGGTATAACGAGCCCACATCCATTCTGGTCCGGGATTTCAACCGCGACGGAAAATTGGACTTGGCGCTGGTTTCCGACTCCGGCAATCTTTATGTCCTTCTCGGTAAGGGCGACGGGACTTTCCAGAACCCTGTGGAATACCCAACACCATCCAACTCTATCGCGGTTGTGGCGGGGGATTTCAACGGGGATGGGATTCTGGACTTAGCCACAAGCAACGGCCGTGGGACCTCAACCAGCACAGTCTCCGTCCTGCTCGGCAACGGAGACGGAACGTTCCAGTCCCACGTGGATTACTCCACCGGCCAGGGTGCGAATCTACTGACGGTCGCCGACATCAATGGGGATGGCATCCTTGATCTCGCCATGTCTGACCTCATCGCCAGCACCGTCTCTGTCCTGTTGGGCAATGGCGATGGGACTTTCCAGGAAAACCAGGATTTCGCTACCGGAAATTACCCGTACGGGATAGCGGCGGCCGACTTCAACGGTGATGGCCGCATGGACTTGGCCGTGGCCAATACCGTCGACAATGACGTCTCCGTGCTGCTGCAAATCCCCACGGGCCCCGCGGCAAACCTTTCCCCCACCAGCCTAACCTTCTCGGGCCAGAGCGTGGGCTCGACTTCGAACTCTCAAGGCGTGCTCTTGAACAATCCCGGCGCTGCAGCCTTAACCGTTGCCAGCATTGTGGCCACCGGTGATTTCGTCCAGGCCAATAACTGCGGCACCAGCGTGGCGGCAGGCGGGGACTGCACGATTAACGTCACCTTCACGCCCACGGCGACGGGCACGCGCTCCGGCTCGCTCACCATGACTGACAACAGCAACGGCCTAACCGGCAGCGTGCAAACCATGACTTTGAGCGGCACCGGATTGGCTCCGACAGCGAGCGTTTCCACCACCAGCCTGACGTTTTCGGGCGAGGACTTAAGCACAACTTCCAGCCCCCGAGGGGTGACGCTGAACAATACCGGCACCTCGGCCCTGAGCATCACCAGCATCACGGCGAGCGGAGACTTTGCTCAGACCAATCATTGCGGGCCCAGCGTGGTGGCGGCCTCGAACTGCACGATTAACGTCACCTTTACACCCACGGCGACGGGAGCACGCTCCGGCTCGCTCACCATTACTGACAACAGTAATGGCGCGGCCGGGAGCACGCAGACCGTCAGCCTGAGCGGAACGGGATTGGGTCCGGCGGCCAGCCTGTCTCCTACCAGCTTGACGTTTGCCGCGCTGATGGTGGGCTCGACTTCCAGCGCCCAGGGCGTCACCCTGAGCAATCCCGGTGGGGAGTCCATGACCATCACCAGCGTCGTGGCGAGCGGAGACTTCGCCCAGACCAATAACTGCGGCTCGATGGTGGCGGCGGGCGCAAGTTGCGCGATTAACATCACCTTTACGCCTACGCAGGGCGGGAATCGCAGCGGGGCGATTACCGTGACCGACAACGCTCCGGGCAGCCCTCAATCGGTGGCGCTGGCGGGCACGGGCGAGGACTTTACCCTCGGCGTGCCCTCGGGAGGGGCCTCGTCGGCGACGGTCACCCCGGGCGGGTCGGCCAATTACACGCTGAGCTTCGGCGGACTCGGCGGCTTGAACCAACCCGGCAACTTTACCTGCGCGGGAGCGCCTTCGGAGGCTACCTGCACGCGGAATCCCACCTCCGCTACGCCCAGCGGGTCCGGAACGGTGTCCGTTATTGTGACCGTGACCACCACGGCTCCCGGTGCCGCACCGCCAGACGGACGCCGCGCGCCACCGAGGGGGCCGGGAATGGAATTGCAGTTCATTTCACTGCTCCTCCTTGCGCTGCTGACGATGGTGGGTTGGGGATTGGCCAGCGAACGCCGATTCCGCAAATCGCTCCGCTGGGCGGCGGCGGTGGGCGCCGTAGTCGTGCTTGCCTTGGCGATGGCAGCCTGCGGTGGTGGCGGTGGCGGAAGTGGAACGGTCCCCACCAACCCGGGAACTCCCGCGGGCACGTACACCCTGACCGTCACCGGAACGAGAGGATCGGGATCGACGGCCTTGCAGCACAGCACGACGCTCACCCTCACCGTAACCTAGCAAGTATCTGTGTGGGCGGAAATGCCGCGGACCTGAACAGGCCGACAGCCGAGGAGGTCCCGGCCAAAAGGATTGGCCACAGGAATATTCCGAGGACCTTACCTGAGAGACTCGTTCTGGGATTTGACACGACACACCTCGTCGGACATTAGTTCGAATTAATTAGGCAGCAGATATAGCACTAACTTGGTTACCGACCCAATTAAGCCTCGGTGAAGCGCAATTGAGCTTGGTATCAGAGAATCGGTTAGTGCCCGATTAATCGCCGACCTGTGGAAGTGCCGCACGACCGCGCCGACCCCACAGCGCCATAGCATTTGCCATCTGCGATTAGTCACGAGCAAGGGCGTACCGTGGACCGAAGCCGCTCAACTCCCTAATTGTCGGCGACTCGGATGTCGGCCGACCCTTTCGCGGATTACTCTTCGCTAGTCGCCAAGGGTTTACCAACAATCTGTTGACAGCCCAAACCGCAAGTTAGGCCGGATTCGGAATGAAAAACGCCCATCTCGGGCCGGAACCACGTCAAAGGCCGGAACAGTCAATGGGAAGACGACTTTTCAGGTCCGATCCGCTCGTAACGCTTTCGGGCACCGAAAATCACCAGGGGGATGGGGGTTTTCCCGACACTTATCCCTACTGCCTCTCAGCGGGGCCCGCTTCCGAATCGCTCACCCTTGCCGCGTCACTTTTCCCCGACCGGAACAATGAGCAGCGCTTCTTTACGCCGGCTCCCAGGGAAATCTTCGCCCATTTGCTTACCTACAAGCCTACCCCCAGGACTTGGCCGAGGGGCTGTCACACGACGAAGAGATTGACAGCAGGGTGCGCGGAACCGAAATGGCGTCGGTAATCGCCCCAACCGCGCCGGGGCAACGCGAGGGAGTTATGGCGGAACTGAAGATGGTGGCCAAGGCGCTACAAGCTGCTACCCAGCGAAACAGTTCCAAAAGCGCTCCAGTAACTGCAAATAGCTGCAAATTTCCCTCACCAACCCCCTATTTTCTGCAAAATCTGTGTCAGATCGACGTAAATATCCGGCTTTTCGGCGGGAATTTTGTCTGAGTTTTGTTCGTTTTCATACACATACTGGCTTCGGTCGTATAAAAAAAGAATTCTTTTTCAGGAGTCCCCGAGTGGGTGCAATCGGCGGTTTTCCAGAACCACCTCGATTTCGGCTTGGCGAAACATCTCCACCAATTCCGTGAACAGCGGGTGAGCGGCCTGTTCGGGAGTCTGGGCCGCCCGCGCCGTTCTTACCGCCGCGCCGGGCGGGGCATAGAACAAAGTTTGCATGAGATCGTGATAAAGGCGCGAACGCCCCCCGCTCCGGAGGCCGTTCATCCGCGACTGGACCTTGCCCCGCGCCGTGTGCGGGCCGGTGGACTTTTCCGCATTGCGCCGGTTGGCTTCGATCCGGGCGGGAGTCATCGTGAGGGGTTTGCGCAAGGACACTGCAACACCTACAAAACCTACAAATCTAGCATAGCTCAATCGACTAGATTTGTCAAGAGACAAGTGTCGGGCGTGTCGGACGTAGGGCCGAGCGGCGCTCGGCCCGGGCCGAATGCTTTTCGGCCCCACAAATGCGGCCAAACGGCTTTCCGTCCGGAACCCGCACCGGCTGCACGGGGTAGGTGTTTACCGGGAGGCGGAGCGGGACTTCTCAACTGGTGACCGTGTGCAATTCACCGTGCCTTACCGGGACGAGCACATTGCCAACCGCCAACTCGGAACCGTCCAAAAGATCGACGCGGAAGGAAACCTCCAAGTCCGGCTGGACTCCGGCCAGGATGTGCAATTCAACATCCGGGAGCACCCTCCTGTCGATTACGGCTATGCCGTCACCAGCCATAGCAGCCAGGGAGCCACCGCCGACCGCGTGCTGGTCCACGTGGACACCGAACAGGCCCACGACCAGCTTGTCAATTCACGGCTCGCGTATGTTTCCATTTCGCGTGGGCGCTACGATGCGCAGATTTACACGAATGACGCACAGAAATTGGGCGAAGGGTTGAGCCGCGACGTTTCGAAGCGGTCCGCAATGGAAACTGGGCATGAAATGGGTGGTCGAGATCAAAGCCACACGATTGAATCCGCCGAACGCCAATCAGTGGGCGAGTCGCATGGGCACGGACAAGGCTACGGCATGGAACATTGAGTGCTTGGCGGCGGTTGACTTGTTGCTCGACGGGTTGATCGTTTCTGATTGATTCGAGCCTTAGAATCAAGGCAAACAGCCAATCCTCACCCAAGGCCACCCGCCTAAGCTAAACGGCCACCCCTCGTTTTACATTTCCCGAGGTCCATGATACAAGGTGAGCGCGAAGTCGAGGAGTCAACATGGGTGCGACGGAAATTTCAGTAGTAACGACCCTTGCCAAGGCGAAGGACCAAGTTGAAAACCTGAAGCGAGGCGTTGCGGGAGCCATAGACGCACTTGACGCTATCCTGCGCGCCGCCGAGGCCGTGAAGGATCAGACGGTGCAGGCTCTCGCGCGAACGGCAAAAGCCTCATTTGGCGAGACCAGGGGCTGCTGGACGCGGCTCGGGATGAATGTGAACGTCTGGAGGGACTTGGACTGCAAGTAGCGGGAGAACCAGGCCCCGAGATGAAAGCGGCTGGTGTCACGCGGCAGATAACCCAGGAAGCGGCTGCCAAGATAACCCAAATTATGGACCAGTACGTCAACCGGCTGATTAACGCGGATTTAACTGGCGTATTGGAGCTTTCTAGGAACTTAGTTGCGTCCGTCTCGCTCAACAGCCCGACTGCCGTCATGCAGGAATTGGCGAAGGAAGCCGGCATTGCTGGAGTTCCCATAGACTCGCTGGACACACTCTCTGGAGTTGAGTTCGAACGACTGGTAAGTCAACTCCTGGAGAGGATGGGGTTTCGCGCCGAGATGACGAAAGCCAGTGGCGATGGCGGGGTTGACGTGGTGGCGAATCTCGATCAACCCTTTAGCGGAGGACGCTACCTCGTCCAATGCAAGAGATATGCCCCGGACTCGACGGTCGGAGCCGCCACGGTGAGAGAGTTCTACGGCGCATTGAACGCCGACAGACGCGCTATCAAGGGAATCTTGATTACCACGTCCGCCTTTACGGCTCAAGCCACGGAATTTGCAGAAGGATTACCCATCGAGCTTATTGCACGCGACAAACTCCAAGAGTTGCTGGGACGGCACGGACTTCTGCAGGCTTCAATTCCGGGCGCGCATGCGCTCGCCCGATTACACTCTGCCTATGGTTCTATCGTTGAAACTCTTGCAAATCTCGGCCCGGCTAACAGTTCTCTCGCCGAACTACGCTCCGCGTGGGACAGCATGGTCCAGAAAGTTCCAGATTTCCTCCGTCCTGCGCCTGGTGGAGCAGTCTCCCGAGAACGTCCTCAGCCCAGTGACCGCGCAAAGGCACTTCTCGACTCGGCCATGAAATTGAGGAACCAAAAGAGGGATTCCGAGGCCATCAAGCTGCTAAGAGAGGCGGCCCAGTTGCAACCCGATGACCCGGACGTATGGCTCTGGCTCGGAATTTGCTACCACTTTGCTGGTCTTCACGACGATCAGATCGAGGCACTGCGCAACACAGTCCGCCTCAAACCGGACTCTCAACACGCTTGGTATTGGTTGGGCGAGGGCCTTCATAAGGTGGGCGACCTTGATGCCGCTGTCGACGCCCTTGGGAAAGCGAACACTATTTCACCAGACGATGCTTACACCTGGCTGGAGTTGGGAAATATCCATTATGATCGAGCATGCAAAAGCGTGTTCGCCACGGGTGGTCGGGCGCTGCAAGGGAGTAATTTTGACGCAGCTCTCATCGCCTATCAAAATGCCACAAAGCTTAAGCCAGATATCGTGCTTACTTGGCAAAGGATTGGCTCGATCCATTCCGATCGAGGGCAAACTGGCGAGGCAGTTTCGGCCTATAAGGAAGCCCTCCGTATTGACCCCGACAACGCCAATAGCTGGGAGTTACTCTTTTACGCGTACTCCAAGCTGGATGACCGCCCCCGGATGCGCCAAGTCATCAGCCGGCTGATGGAGTTGGCACCCTCAACAGTGCAAAAACTTCAACGCGATTTCCGACGCCAGCTAGCAGGATGACATTAGCAGCGGACCACTCTCCAGCGCTTTTGGAGCGGTGCACCGAAGACCTTCCAGAGCGCGCCTGCCTTCCGCAAATATTTATTGCCGTGATTAGAAGGCCATGGTGGGGATGCTGTAATAGTTATTACATCTACTGGGATATAGTTAACCGGTGCGACCTATGACTCATCACGGAAGAGAAGAAACGGCGACATATGAAAGTATTGAACTAGCAAGCTGGGACGAAATCGAGAAGGCGTTCGATTCGTTTCCAAGGCCAAAGCTGGATGTCGACGCCGACGGTGAACCAAGTCAAGACATGTGGATTTTTCGCGGACAAAAGAAGGGCAGTTATGGCCTACAACCTTCCATCGAACGCGAGGCCACGCCGTCGACGCCTTGGGCGGCGCTTGAGTATAAGATTCTCTGGGAAGAATTTCAGCCCGAAGCGCGAATGCTCATGGATGCCAGCACCCTTCCAGGATCTGAAGACGTGCTCAGTTGGCTGGCTCTAATGCAGCATTACGGAGTTCCGACCCGCCTTCTTGACGTTACGCTTTCACCGTACGTTGCCTTATATTTCGCTTTTCGCAACCGTACACGCGAAGAGATGTTATCTTCTCATGTTGCCGTGTGGGCGATCGATGGTAGGGCTTTGATGACCATCGCCGCCAGGGTAAATCGCGAGGAGGTAAAGCAGAAAGCCCGAGAACCTCAGAGGTTTCCCCGGCCAAAGCTATCTCAACTTGTGGCGTCCGCATGGTCAGTAACCGACGCGTTCAGAACTCACAGCGAAGGTGGTAGAAGGATGCTTTCGGAGGCACTCAGTCCCCGCCGAGTTCGACGTAATTACTTCGACAAGAGCGGCTTCGTTGCGTTCGCCCTACCCTCGACACATAACCGGCGATTGTCGTGTCAGCAAGGTGCATTCCTATTTAATGGCGCGGAGAAGCCGACGTTTCAGCAGTCGCTTTTCAAGATGATGAGTGGCTCCAGCAAAGGATGGTGCAGGCAGCTTCTAATACCGAACACCTTAGCGACGCGCAAAATAATAGAAGATAAGCTGTTTCAGATGAATATTCATGAGCTGTCGCTCTTTCCGGACATGGAGGGCCTGGCAGGCTTCGTCCGTCAAAAGCTGCGACTTTACTGGGTCCCGGGCGACAGCACTTCAGGTGAGGAAATCTAACTGAAACTTTAGGTGCGAGCGGGTCCGGGCCAGCGCTCTCGTGGGGGTGGGCCTTTCGCTCGAAGGTGAACCCGAGGTCAATTCGGACCCATCGTAATTCCGGGGTTCTCCATCTTCAGTGCTAAGTCCGGCCCGCAGTGCCGGGATCCCGCGCAGCACAAAGATTCCACCGTTGTGCGTGACATTGTGTCAAAGACTCAAAGGACGCATCTCTGAAGCTAACGAGCTCGACCACCCATTTCGAGGGCACGGGGCCTGCAATACTGGTTTCAGGCAGTTCCGGGCGACCTGCCTTTCCTCGCGTCGAGTCGTTTAACAGCTTATTGGCGAAATATCTTGAAAGGTTGTATCCGAAACCTTCGAGTTTGTTCACCGGCAGACTGGCTATCACGATATATGGCTCGCCGAGGGACCTCAACGTCGGACCTGTAGTAGGGTCTTGCTCATGAGAGTTGTAGAGAACCTCCCCGCCCCATGACTCAAAAAAACGGTGAACACTACTCTCTGCCCTGAGGCACGACCGCCTGTGGACAAAACAAATTCTGCCGACCCGATTTGCATCCTCTGCTTGATTCTCATCACGCAGTCTTCTGCAAAGTTTGGCGGGCAGGTAACCTGCCTCTCTCGCTCTGTTTATGCGCTCTGCTAGAAACTTTGGGGAGGGCGGACACAGCCCTATCTCCCGGATTTCCGCTGCCTCGTAAGGGAGGAGCCGCGTGCAGTGGAATCCCAGAAGCCTCTCGCGGGAAAGTATCTCGTCTGCTTGCCGATCCTCCGCAAGAGTCCCTTGGTACCTATCCCCGTCAAGGGCAGCCTTAAGGCAACCAGGCCAGGTCGCGCTGTCTTCGAAATCAATAGGTGGGTTAGATGGAGTGGAGTGCGAAACCAGTCTCCGGTCGCGCATCATGTTCGACCTCCAACCAAACGATCGATCCATTCGTACACACATAATATCTAAAACGATACCATCTTCTGTCTAAGAAAACAAGAAGTGACATTATTCCAGTGCGGACTCCCCCCTCTTCCGAGGCGCAGACCCGTAGGCTTTAATACCGCGGTTCTTGAGACGGAGAACGTAAACCGATTAAGCCTCTGGCCGGTTGGACCGGAGCTGCTTGTTGAGGCAGCCCCCACATTAGGAAATCCGACAGCGGCATTCACTTTAGATGCCCCCAGACCGACGATTAATCGTCACTGAAACCAGCCCTCACACACAACTATGCCATCCTCACGTTTTCTGACGCCGTTTTCACGCGGGCACGGCGAGATGGGAAAGCCGCCTGCGCGCTGGGGGCACGGCGGCCTTCTGCTTTGTCCGTCCGCTGACGGCCACCCTCCGGGTTTGCGGTTCCCCCAAGAAACAAATCGAAGGGCGAAGTTTCTTGGCTCCCCCGCAAAAAGACAGCCCTTGGCACTGGCGAGCAGGCCCCACTCGCCCTTCTCGTGCCCCGCGAGAAACGGGCGCAGAAAAGGAGAAAAAACAAATGATCGAGCAAATGAAACAGACCCATCGAGGTCAATTTAATGTTGAGGGTTCGTTGCAGGTTCGCACAACAAAGCCGCTGAAGCCTTCGATGGAAAGGGTCGCCCAGGCGACCCCGCGAGCCGTGCTGGAAAAACTGGCCACGATTCAGATGCTCGATGTCTGCCTGCCTACCACCGACGGACGTTGGCTGATCATGTCGCGCTATACGCAGCCGGAACCCGAGCAGACGCTCCTGCTTCACCAACTCCACCTGTCATTGCCGTCGCAACCTCCGCCACGCATCAAGCCCGCGGAGACCGTCACCAACTGCCCGGTGCAGTTAAAAATGTAGTGTAGACCTTGGTGATCGATTTGATGAAAATAAACTACTTGCCCGCATTATACCCCCTCAACTGCGAAAGTTGGGCTAGGGGCCGTCCTCACTCTAGTGTGGTGTCCCACGTAAGAATTGACAATAGGCGAGACCCCCTCACCCGGCCCGCCCCGGCTGGCGATTACGCCGGATACGCGCCACCCTCTCCCCCAAAGGGGCGAGGGCAATAAAATCCATCCTCCCCTCGGTGGCCGTGGCGACCGAGCGGCCCGGGGGTGAGGGGGTCCTTGCAACATGCCATTGTCAAATCTTATCCGGGACACCACACTAGCTTGGGGCCGGGGATCCCGGACCGTCCCTTGGATTTGCCCCAGGAGGCATCGTCGCGGTATCGCATTCTCCAAGATTGCCGTGTCGTTACCAAGCCCATCCTGGGCGGCTTGCATCACGAATATGGACGGGAGAAGTTCGCAGCTTGAAAATGGGCGCCAACGCGGCAACGCGTTTTTTTTTGCGGATATAAGGGGGCGCAACAGCTTCGCTACAACTCAAAATGTCAGTTTCAAAGCAAATTGAAATTGACGGGATGTCGTGGTCGTGGACGTGATACTTCCCGCCACCGAGGGAATATCGATGAACGGATTAGGATCCGCGAAGTTCGGGCGATTGGGCAGATTGAAGCCCTCCGC
>JBEKQO010000179.1:0-33599 GCA_049519635.1 Terriglobia bacterium
CCTTTGTTTTCAATAACTCATCCAGACCTATCTTCATTTTTAACATCTTTAGGGTCAGCGCTCCACTCCCGATTTGCGTCATCATAACTACCCTATTTTCAATTACTTGATTTATTGCTCCGTCCATTCGATCTCTCCTATCAATCGCTAACTTCCTTTTTTTCATAAACTCATCCGGGTTGCGAGGGGCTTTCCCCGATTTCCTCCCCGCGGTCCGGACCCAGAGCCGTGCGAAATTGGGGCGGGCCCTGTGCGATTTTACCCCGGCCCTGCCTTTCAGCCTGTAGCCTAGCACGTTGCGGGCCATTCTCCCGGCCGTAATTTGCAGATTTCCTGCCGGTGGGGAAAAACCAGGGTAGCGCGGACCTGTTTTTTAGGTCCGCGGCTTTTTCTTGTCCATCGGGGACGTGCGGCGGACCTAAGAAACAGGTCCGCGCTACGCCTGCTTTTTCGACCCCAGAACGTCCTTGGGGCCCTACCTCCTTGATCCCCGCAGGGGATTCATACAGTAGCCGGGGGCAACGCCCCCGGAAAACGCGCACCCAAGTAAGGTGCGACCCGGAAGGGGGCGAATCCGGGCGGACTCACACCGATCATGCTTCCCGCGGCCCAGAGGAGTGCGACCCCTTCAGGGTCGGGAGTCGAAGGCCACACTTTCCGGGGGCGCTTCCCCCGGCTACTATCTTGTGCCCTTGCAGGGCGTGAAAAACTGAGTCGCGGGAAGCCACGACGCCTTGCTCGCACCATCCGCATGCTTGCACTTCGGCCCGAGTTTCCGCCTATCATGGGCAGCCGCAAGGCTGTCAATGCTCAGAATGACAGTGCTGACGGGTTTTGCCGCCACCTGTGAAGCCCCGCCCTTCCGGCCGCCCCCAAAAGCGTCCAGTCGTGGTGAAGAATCCGGGCCAAATTGTTCGTAAGCTATTGACTTTTAGTTGAAGATCTGTAATTTCGGACACCCGAAAACTTGACATCGGCATAATAATAATTTGAGGCTTGCATAAAAAAATCATGCTTGACATCATTAGGTAGGCCGCATAATCTCATTATCTCGACAGCGGCGAAAGTCTAATTAACCTAATCTATTCTTGGTTCCCGTCACCATCTGAGTATCCCATTGGGCAAACTCGTGATGGCAGCAGCTTTGAATTATTGATTAGATTTCGTTGGGTGGCAGACAAAATGCCTGATACCCCGAGGGCGGGCTGTATATCGAAAGGGAGGTGGTAATCTGATGGGCAAGCTGAGATTCCGCGGAAGTTTGCTCGGCGTTGGTCTCACTTTGGCGTGTTTGCTGCTGTTGACAGGCGTCGCCCGGGGCCAGGACTCGGGGACGATGAGTGGGTATGTAACTGACAACACCGGCGCCTTGGTGCCCGGCGCTAACTTGACGGCGACCATCGAGGGACGGGGTACTACATTTTCTGCCAAAACGAACGCCGAAGGCTTCTACATTTTCACGACACTCGAGCCCGCAACGTACACGCTCTCAGTAGAGAAAGAAGGATTCAAGCATTATCTCCAAAAGGCTCTGAGTCTGACCGTACGGCAGAATATGCGCGTGGATGTTTCGCTCGTATTGGGATCTGTAACCCAATCGGTGACGGTTACTGGCGGCGCAGCCCTCGTGGACACCACCTCCGCAACGGTATCGGGTCTGGTCAATGACGAACGCATCGTGGACCTCCCCCTCAACGGACGCAATGTGATCGATCTGGCGGCCGTCTTGCCCGGGGTGTTGAACGTAAGCGCATCCGAAGCTGTAACGTATGCGATCAGCGGCCCGACGATGAATGTCAATGGAGGGCGGGGAAACTGGAATTTCTTTACGTTCGACGGCGCTTACTTCCTCAACGGCGGACGCAACACCGGGTTGAACTATCCGCCGCCGGACGCCGTGCAGGAATTCCGCATGCAGACCGCCAGTTTTGACGCCCAGTACGGCTTCAATGCCGGATCGCAGATGGCGGTCGTCTCGAAGACCGGAACAAATATGTTCCATGGCGATGTGTTCGAGTTTCTCCGCAACACGGATCTGGACACGCGCAACTTCTTCTCATCGAATGTGCCGGCGCTCATTCGGAACCAGTTTGGCGGGACGGCGGGAGGGGCCATCAAGAAAGACAAAATCTTTTACTTCGGTTCGTTCCAAGCACTGAATGAACACCCCCAGGCAGTGGCAAACGAGTCCGTGGTACCCACGGGCGCGGAACGCACGGGCGATTTTTCGGGTGCTTCCGGGGTTGTCTTGACTAATCCCACCAACTCCCTTACCGGCGCGCCTTTGACCACGCCGGACGGGGCCCCGTGTGTGAGCAACAACATCATCGCCCCAAGCTGCATCAGTCCGGTGGCGCAAAAGGTCCTGAGCTACATTCCCACCCCCGGCAACGCGGCCGGGACAATCGTCGCTGTGGGCGCCAGCCCCGTACACGTCTACAACTATTTTGGGCGTGTAGACGTCAACCTGAGCCCGAAAAACGTGCTCTTTGGACACTTCTATATCGATCATAACTCCACGGTCGATCCCACATCCGCCGGCACGCTGAGCACGTTTATGGCGGACGCTTATGGATTGCAAACCACTATGGCCGTGTTAGGCGATACGTATACGGTCAAACCCAACGTAGTGAACCAAACGATCATTTCTTTCATGCGGTCGGCCTCGCGGGCGGCCCCCAACAGAACCTTCACGCCCACGGATTTAGGAATGGTCAACATGCCGCAGTATGATCCCACCGGCGGCATTAGTGACGTGGTGTCTGGCGCGTTTACGACGGATAGTAGTTTCGTTGCCTCCGATGCCAAGTCCAACGACTACCAGTTTCGCGACACCATAACCTGGATCCACGGCCGGCACACATTTGCCTTCGGGGGAGAGGATCTCTTCCCCATGAGCTATGTTCAACACTCCCTCCAGCAGCCGTCTTTCACCTATAGCGGCTCGCGCTCGGGAAATCCTCTGGGCGATTTTATGCTGGGCAGCTATTCGGAATTGCAAATGATGTTCAGCGGCATTGACCAGAACTCCTATACCAATCAACCCGATTTCTTCTTCCAAGACACGTTCAAAGCCACTCCCCGCCTCACGCTTACCATGGGGCTGCGCTGGGAGCCCGACCTACTCTATTGGGACAAATGGAATCGCATTGACACGTTTAAACCGGGCGTGCAGTCCACCGTGGATCCGGACGCGCCGCCGGGAATCTTGTTCCCTGGCGACGCCGGCATCCCGCGCACCCTGGCGCCTGCGGATTGGCACCCCTTGGCGCCCCGCCTCGGGATCGCCTGGGATGTGTCCGGAAACGGTAAGACGAGCATTCGTGCTAGCTACGGCACCTTCTTCGACCGGTTAAATGGCGATATTCTTGCCCAGGAAAACGGACCCTTTACGGGACTTATCACCGTGTACAACGGCCAAGACGTGAACCCGTTCGGTTCTGTGGGGTTAGCCCCTCCCCCGGTGGTGACCACCAAGTTCGGCTGCACCCCGAGCTCCACTTTCCCCGGCGTGAGCTGCCCCCTCTTCCCGCTGCCGGTTTTTGGCTTCTTCACGTCGGGTAACTTGCATGTGCCATACGTTGAGGAATGGAATCTCAGCATTCAGCGTCAGCTCAACGCCGACACCATGCTTGAGGCGACATATATTGGGAATCGAGGCATTAAACTCAACAATCTGCGAAACTTTAACCCTGCGCAGTTTGTTCCCGGAACGAGCTACAATTCCACCACGGGAGTGGAGACTGCCAATTCCTCGCTCGAAAATTTGAATAACCGCACGGTCTATGAGCCAGGAATCATAGCTCCCAATAGTTGGGACTTGGGCAATGACTGGCGGGGCTGGTATGACAGCTTTCAAGTCCAATTGAACCATCGCATGAGTCATGGGGTTTCAGTGATGGCCTCTTATTCGCTGGCAAAGGCTCTCGACATGTGCTCGGCCTTTTGCGAAGGTTGCGGCAACGCGGCCAACCCCTTCAACCTTCGCAGCATGAAGGGGCGAGCTTCCTGGGATCGCCGGAATGCCTTCGTGGCCTCCTACTTGTGGTCGCCGCCCGTCAAGTTCAGCGATCACTGGAAGAATGTGCTGATGGGCGGCTGGACGTTCAGCGGCATCACCACGATTCAAAGCGGAATGCCTATCACTTTCAATAACCCTGTGGATGTCGCCGTCAATGGGACCTATGCCCCTGAGCACGCCTTCCTGACCGGACAGCGTATTGCGATGAATCACCCGAATCGCGGCGCCATGGTGAATGAATTCTTCAACACCGGGGCTTTCGTCAACCCCACTTGCAGCTTTACACCCCAGCCGGGTAACCCCCAAGTCATCGAACAAGAAAACTGCACACCGGACGGTATTACGTATTCGCTGCTTGGCCAATATGGGCAATCGGGCCGCGACATATTAAGCGGTCCAGGCTATAGCGACACGGATATCGCGCTCATCCGGGACTTCGCGTTTAGAGAACGGTTCAAAGTCGAGTTTCGAGCCGAGTCCTTCAATATCTTCAATCAGGTTAATTTCGGGCAGCCGAACTCCACGGTGACCTCTTCAACGTTTGGCCAGATTACGGGCGCAGGCGCCGGACGAATTATTCAGTTTGGTCTGAAGGTCCATTGGTGAGTCGTTTTGAGGGGGTGAACCTTCTGGGGAGGCACTAACCCGGATTTCTCACCACGACTCTGGAAGGGCGGGGCTTTACAGGCTGCGGAAAGACTATCCCCGGTGTACAACCACCCCGGCGCCCAAGGCGCCACCCCTCCTGAATCAGGAGGGGAGTTGTTGGAAACGCACCCCTCCTCAGATGAGGAGGGGTGGCGCGCCGAGCGCCGGGGTGGTGCTGGCAGTACTTGCGCCAAGCGCCACAGAGTTTTTCCGCAGCCTGTAAAGCCCCGCCCTTCCAGCATCGTCCAAACGTGGCGAGAAGTCCGGACTAAAGTCCTGCGAAATACTGGGTGCGCGCGCGGTATTGGGGAACCAAGTCAATGCCAAAAAACCAGCAAAACGAATTGTCTTATGGGCGTAGTGAGAGCAGGCCGGCAACTGGACTACCGGCCGTCGAGGGAGGGGCGGGTGGTGATGTTCTTTCCCGCCGCGAAGTGCTGAAGCGCATGGGGACTGGCATGCTTGCCGCTCCACTCACCCAAGGCTTTGCCAAAGCTCCCCCGGCGGCCGAGAGTGAACTTCTGAAGGCCACGCCCCCGGCTGCGGAAAGCACTTCCGGGAAGATTCCGTTCTCTTTGATCATCGATGATGGGTCTCCCGTTGACCCTTTGTTCTATGAAATCCCCGGGTACGAGACGCCCCTGCTGGTCCCGCACGAATTCACGACACGGGTGGCGGAGACCATGGAGCGCTTCGAGCTGCGCGGGAAAATGACCCTCATCCCGATGCCGAGCTGCTTGGGGCGCATCGACCAGTCCCTCAAGCGTGTTCCTCCGGAGCATCTGGAAGGATTTTTGAAAATCGTCCGTGAACGAATCGCCCCCCGCTTCGATATCACGCCGGAATTCATTACCCACCTGAACGCCTACAATCTCAAGACCGGAAGGTTCCAGCATATTTATGAAGACGAGTGGATTTCCCGGGCGCCGATCGAGGAAATCATCGATTACTTCGTTTTGGCTTTCACGATTCTCAAGAATGTGGGAATCAATTCCACGGGCCTGACCTCTCCCTGGGACTCCGGTATGGACGTGGAAAAAAAGTATGCCCAGGCCTTGGGCGCGGCCCAGTCAAAAGTCTGGGGACGGGACTTGGCTTGGTATTTTCTGTGGAGTGTGGAGTGGCGGCAGCCGCGGCCTTTATCCATTGAGTATCAGGACGCCGCCCGCCATCAAACTGTCGTCAGCGTGCCCGCCAACGCTCCGGATATTTTCTGGAGCATGGAGCGCCCCACTCTTCCGGAGCGCAAGCAGTTCATCAAGGAGGGCATTGACCGGTTGGTGTCAGAGGATGGCCGCACGGGCCGAATTCGTGAGTTAATCGAGGGAGGCTTTCCGGTGATTCTCCTGACCCATTGGCAGTCACTTTATACGCAGGGTACGGGTCTGGGTTTGGAAGGCCTTCAGACCCTGATGGAACGGATTCAAAAAGTGTTTGGGAATACTCACGAATGGATATCGTGTTCAGAGCGCGCCAAGCGCCTGGTCGAGAGTCAATCCCTCGCCAAAACGGGATAATGATGCGGCAAAAAAAGCCGCCAACGGATCGCCGTCGCGGCCCTTCGACAAACGATGCTTGATCCACGGCCGGGAACCGGTATTCATGGCAGAGTTTCCGGCGACTCTTTCGCTGCGATTCGAAGCTCCAATAAGATTGAAACCCTTAGTTCGAAGAGGCTCCAGTCACAGGCAAAATGGCATAGTATTCGCGGAGCCAGTCCGTAAATCCACAGCGTATTGGACTTGCACAGATGCCAAGCCGGGCCCCTTCCATGTCTGTGCCCTCGCAATAAACCTCCCCAACGAACGAGTGAGCAATTGTGCCCAACCTGCCGAGCCATTTGGAACTGACCGGCGAGTTGCATCAAGGTTATAAGTTGTGAATTGATGGCAGACCTTTGGTTGCACCGGAAGGTTCCACTTGCATGCGGGTCTGCCCTATTGGCCTTACTTGTCGTGGGTGCGATCTCCTGTGGCGGTATGATCGTGTCCGCTGAAAGCGGCCGACGGGTGCGGAGCACCTACGAGGTTATCGAGACGCTCCGGGGTTTGCGGTCAGCCGTGCAGTATGCTAAATCGAGCTACCGCCCAAATGTGTTGATTGGCAAGGATTCCAATTTCGACTCCTGCCTTGCGCACATACCCACAGACTGGAATTTCAGTGCTCATTGGCCTTGATGTACGGAGTTTCGATGTTTGACCCCAAGCCCGTGCTGTTCAAGTTTCTGCGGCTGTACGGCATAGCGTCGGCAATTACCGCCGTGGGGTTCGGGTGCCTGGTTCTGTATGGCTGGGCACTGCACATTGAATTATTGAAATCCCCTATCCATGGACTCGTCGCCATGAAGGCCAATACGGCGCTGGGTTTGGCATTTTGCGGGGCATCCCTATTATTGTTGCTTCTCCCCGGCGAATCTCACACCCGGTGCTATATCTCTCGTTTTATCGCCTTCCTGGTCGCGCTGATTGGCGCGGCCACGTTATGTGAATACCGGTTTCACCTGACCTTGAGAATCGACGATCTGTTGTTTAATGACCCTACCGGATATTTCGGAATATCCTCGGCCGGACGCATGCCCCCGTCGACCGCGATGGCGTTTCTGGCACTCGGGTTGGCATTGATGCTGTTGGACTGGCAGACGCGGCGCGGCGACCGGCCGGCGCAGGTGCTGAGTATGGGGGCCGGGTTAATCGCGATGATGACCATCGGCGGTTACCTCTATCATGCCACAGCCATCTATGGCCTTTTTCTCTACACGCAGGTAGCGATGCCCACCGCGATCGTCTTGCTTCTATTGAGCGGCGCCGTTTTCTTCGCCCGGCCTCGGAGCGGGATTGCCGGCGATCTCACCAGCGAGGGGTCCGGAAGTGTTATGGCACGCCGGTTTCTCCCCGCGGTTTTCTGCATCCCGATTCTTCTGGGCTGGATTGGCTTGCGCGGCTTTCTCCGGGGGGCATACGGGACGGCATTAGGTCTCCTCCTGTATGCCACCGCCACCACCGTCGCCTTTGCGGTCGTGGTGTGGCTTAACGCCCGAAAAATGAATGTGGAGCATAGCCAGCGGAGCGCGGCCGAGGCCGGAATCCACAAACTCAACGCGGAGTTGGAAGGGCGAGTTGCCGAACGAACGAAGATTCTCGAGCAGCAGGCCGCCGAACTCACCGAACAGGCGGCACTGCTCGATCTTGCCCATGACGCCATCGTCGTGCGGGACATGCACCACGGGATCTTGTCCTGGAATCGCGGAGCCGAAGCCATGTACGGCTGGCTCAGCAAAGAGGCGGTAGGAAGAAACTCGGTTGAATTGTTAAGAACAGAATTCCCCGAGCCCGCCGAAAACATAGAAGCCAAACTCCGCCGGCAGGGCCACTGGGAGGGTGAGGCGATTCAGCACAAACGTGACGGCACGCGCTTGATCGTGGCCAGTCACTGGGCTGTACAATACAGTGCAGATGGCGCGCCGGTCCGAATTTTGACGATTAATAATGACATCACCGACCGCAAGCAGGTTGAATCCAAGCTTCTGTTGCTGAGTGAACGCCTGTCGCTTGCTTCCGCAGTGGCCAAGGTGGGTGTGTGGGACTGGGACCTGGCCAGCAATATGCTGACATGGGATGCCACGATGTTTGACATCTATGGTTTCCCGCTTGTCGTCCCGATGCCATATAAGAGATGGTCTCAGGCCGTTTGTCCCGAGGATCTGCCGGCAGTCGAAGCTGCCTTGCACCGAGTCATCGACGAAAAAGGTCAGGGATCTGTGGAATTCCGCATCATCCTGTCGGAGGGCTCGATAAGGAATATTTCCGCGATCGAGAGAGTGGTTTTGGATGAGGGCGCAAACGTCATACGCGTCATCGGTGTCAATATGGACGTCACCGAACGCAAGGAGGCGGAGAAGGCTCTGCGCAACAGCGAAGCGCAGATGACCCATTCGGCCCAGCACGACTTTCTAACCGGCCTGCCCAATCGCATGCTCCTGAAGGGCAGGATTATCCAAGCGATCGCCTTGGCATCCCGCCATGTAAACAAAGTCGCGGTGCTGTTTTTGGATTTGGATGGTTTCAAGCACATCAACGATTCCCTGGGACATCCGATCGGCGACAAACTTCTTCAATCCATCGCCAAGCGCCTGATGGATTGCGTACGTGGCTCGGACACCGTAAGCCGGCAGGGTGGCGATGAATTCGTCGTGCTGCTTGCAGAGGTGCAACAAGCGGAAGATGCTGCCATTGTGGTGAGAAGAATGCTGGCGGCAGTGGCGGAGGCTCACCTCGTCGGCCAGCACGATATTCACGTCAGCACAAGCATTGGCGTGAGCGTCTATCCGGACGACGGCCTGGATGCGGAGACGCTCATCAAGAACGCGGACACCGCCATGTACCAGGCAAAGGAAGATGGGCGCCAGACCTATCGGTTTTTCAAGCCCGCCATGAACGTCCGTACGGTGGAGCGGCAATCCATTGCGGAGGGCCTGCAGCGCGCCTTGGAACGTAAGGAGTTCGTCCTGCACTACCAACCGAAAATCGATCTGCGGACCGGAGCGATTACCGGCGCGGAAGCATTGATACGTTGGATGCATCCCATTCGAGGAGCGGTCCCTCCGGCGCATTTCATTCCCGTGGCGGAAGATTGCGGCCTGATTCTGCCCATCGGCGACTGGGTTCTCCGCGAAGCCTGCAAGCAAGCCCGGGCCTGGAGGGATGCGGGCCTGCCGCTGCCTACTATGGCGGTGAACATCTCTGCGGTGCAGTTCCGCGACGAGAACTTTCTTGCAGGGGTGTTCACAATGCTCGAGGATACGGGCTTGGACCCGGGATCTCTTGAGCTGGAACTTACCGAAAGCGTTCTGATGAAGCGTGCCGAGTCCACGCAATCCATCCTCAAAGCACTGAGAGCCCGAGGGGTGCGTCTGGCGGTCGATGACTTTGGCACGGGTTACTCAAGCTTGAGCTATCTTAGCAAGTTTCCGATCGATGCCCTCAAGATCGACGCGTCGTTCGTCCGTAAGATCACCACTTCTCCCGAGGAGACGACCATCGTAACCGCGGTGATCGACATGGGCCGAAGTCTTAAGCTGCGGGTCATTGCTGAGGGGGTGGAAACGCAGGAAGAGCTGGCATTTCTTCAGGCTCACCGGTGTGACGAGGCGCAAGGGTACTATTTCAGCCCGCCGGTGCCTTCCCAGCAGTTTGCCAAGTTGCTCGCAACCGGCATATCCGAAAAAGTCCTCGTCTAAAGGCTGATCGGTATTCTTCGCGTTGGGTCAGATTTCCAGACCGGCAGCTCTGGGCATCTGTCCAACCGACAGAAAGTATCGAGTCGGCGAACAACAGCGACCTCCTCCATTGCCGTATCCATCCAAGTTCGGGGCGACAACTCAGGCCCGCGCACCCTTGACGAAATAAAGGCCATTTATGTATGGTTGCACACGATTTTCCCCGGCGCCAAGTGGTTCCGAAAGTAAAGAGGGCGAACGATTGACACCTCTATGGAAAGTGAGGATATTGATTTGAACAGTCGGCAACGTGTTAAATGCGCAATCAACTTTAGCAATCCCGATCGTGTTCCCATCTCCCACGCGGTACTTCCTGCCGCGCAAATCCGCTACGGCAAGGCCTTGGATGCCATCCTCACGGAGTTCCGCGAAGATTTTGGCTGGGACTATATGCGCGACCTGCCGCTTGCGGATTTTCCTGCCGTTTACAAGAAGGGGAGAAACACTGATGACTTTGGCACGGTTTGGTTTTCCGAATGGCTGGGGGTTTGCGGCATTCCCATCCAATGGCCGATTCGGGATTTGGATCATTACGATGAATACCAGTGGCCCGAGGCCTTTAGCGCCGGGCCTCCTTCCGGAAGGCTTTACAGCGGCCACATGATGGGCTTTGATGATCGCTGGTACGCGCGGGGGGCTTGGATCACCTTCTTCGAACAACTCCAGCAGTTGCGCGGCATGGAAAACTTCATGATGGATATCGCCACCGAGTCGAAGGAGTTCTACCGGATGCTGGACGATATGCTGGATTTCAACTTGCGTTGGATCGATAAGTGGACCAGCCTCGAATACGACGGCCTCCACTTTGCCGACGACTGGGGCAGCCAAAACTCGCTGATTATCAAGCCGGATACCTGGCGCCGGATCTTCAAGCCCCGCTACGCGGAAATGTTCAAGCGCGTCCGCGATAAGGGAATGGACGTTTGGTACCACACCGACGGGCAGGTGCGCGACATCTTTGGCGATTTGATCGAAATTGGCGTACAGGTGATCAATTGCCAGGTGCCTGTGGTGTGGCACGAATGGATTGCCCAAAACGTTCGCGGGCGCGTGACCTTCCGCACCGATATTGACCGTCAACGCATCATGCCATTCGGCTCGCCCTCGGAAGTGAAGGAAGAAGTCCATCGAACCTTTGCGGCGTGCGGCTCATCAAAGGGCGGCCTTCTGGCCTGCGGTGAAGTCGGCCCCGACCTGCCGCTGGCGAATATCCGCGCCATGTATGAGGCTTTCCGCGAGTACGGGACATACTTGTGATGATGCCGGTCCTTGCCGATAAATCCACGGGAGACCTATCATGCCCAATCGTGCAATGAGAATACTAGCGCCCTTTTACAGTTTGTTATTGCTGTTTGTTTTCTGTTTCCCCACAACAATTCAAGCCGCGACTCAAAAGCTATGGCAAGTGGGAACCTTTGACGAATCCTCAATGGAATTCAAGGCCGAGGGGATTGATTACTCAAATCCCGCGCAAGACCCCGTATTTACCGCGGGCAAGAGTGACCCGGCCCAGGACTGGTACGCTTTTCAGCCGGGTTCTGGCAACGGGAAAGCGGGATTCCGTCCGCATCCCTTCACCGTCAAGTTTGATCTTCCCACCGCGCCGCAAGGTGTCTATTCGCTCAAGGTGGGACTGCTGGCATATATGGCTCGCCTGCCGAGACTGCAAATCGAAATCAACGGGCGCCGCGGCTGGTTCTACTTGCACCCCAAGCTCAACTACTCCGGCGGCGATACCAACTCGGTTTTCATACCCATCTATTCTTACGGGACGATTGCCGCGGAGTTTCCCTCGCAGTTTCTCCTGAGGGGAGCGAACACCTTGGTGTTGACGGCCATCGATGAGCCCGCACGGCGCGACGATTCTCAATCCGCCGGGATGGGAAACTCCGGACTGGTCTACGATGCCCTGGAACTCGTCAACGATCCCACGGCAAAGTATGCGGCAAACCAACTGACGGCTGACGTGGTTCCAACCATATTTTACAAGTCCCAAGATGGCCGGCTGCTGGAACTTATCGAGGTATTTCTCCGCGCCGGGGGCCGGCTTGCCCAAGGCGAAGTAACGCTGGCGATGGCGAAGGAAAAGTCCTCGCAAAAGTTTGAATCCGACCGCGAGTTTGGGGAATACCGGGTGGAGCTGGAGGTCCCGGAATTCACTCAGACGGCGAAGAGCGAGCTCACGGTCACCTCCCACGGCCATGCTTCGCGGTTTTCGCTGGACTTGCTTCCCGGCAAGAAGTGGAACCTTTTCGTGGTGCCCAATGAGCACCTTGATATCGGCTACTCTGATTATCCCACGAAGGTCGCGGAAATCCAGAGCCGCGCCATTGATGAGGCCATGGAGATGATCGGGAAGAATCCGGACTTCCGCTACAGCCCGGACGCTTACTGGTCGGTAGAACAATTCATGCACGGCCGCAGCCCGGAGCAGGCCCGGAAGCTGTTCGATCTGGTGGCGCAGAAGAAGATCTTCGTCCCTGCTCAGTATGCCTCCAATGTGACCGGCTTTGCGAGCCTCGAAGACACCATCCGGTCGCTCTACCCCAGCTACCAATTCCACCTTAAACACGGCGGCGATTTTGACTATGCCAATATCACCGATGTGCCTTCTTGTACATGGTCTTATGCTTCGGTGCTGGCCGCCGCGGGCCTGAAGTATTTCGTGGATGCCAGCGACAACTGGCGCGCCCCGATTATCTTGTTTGGCCGCATCAATGAGCGTTCCCCCTTTTGGTGGGAAGGTCCTGACGGCGGCCGCATCTTGACGTGGGTTTCGCGGCATTATATCCAGGCGGCGAGCCTTTTCGGCTTGCCGCCGCAGATCAGCGCCGGCCGCGATTCACTTCCCGTCTTTCTCCAAGCGTACGACCGGCCGGATTACAAGTCGGATGGCGTGATCGTATACGGAACCCAGGTGGAAAACACCGATCTCTTTCCCCAGCAGGCTGCCCTGGCCGGCGATTGGGGCAAGGTCTATGCATTTCCCAAGCTGCGCTTCTCGGGATTCTCGGAGGCCATGCAATACATCAGCGGACAGCTCGGCGACTCGATTCCCGTCATCCGCGCCGATGGGGGGCCCTACTGGGAAGACGGGTTGATCGCCGATGCTCACACCACGTCGCTGGCGCGCTCCAACGAACAGCGGGCGCTGGCCGCCGAAAAGTTCTCCACCATCAGTTCGCTCGTCAATCCCATCATCCGTCCGGACTCGGAAGCCGTGAAGCTGCTCTGGGACAACCTGCGGATGTTTGACGAACACACCTGGACGTCGGACCGGAGCTGGGATGACCCCGAACACGCGGAGAGCATCCGCCAGGCCGCCGTTAAGGAATCTCGCGCCACCAATGGAAAGTTGCTGCTGGAGCAGTTGCTGGACCGCGCCATGGCCTCCATCGCCGATTACATCAATCGCCCCAGCCAAACCCTGGTGCTCTTCAATCCCCTGAGTTGGCAGAGGACCCACTTGGTCGAGGTGGACATCGACAAGGGAATCAAGTTGGTGGACCCGGCCACCCAGCAGGCCGTTCCCTACCAGGAAATCTACACCGGCAAAGGCTTTCGGCATGTCCGGTTCCTGGCGCAAAAGGTTCCCGCGGTCGGCTACAAGTGCTATGCCTTGGAACCCGACCCGGCGGAGCCCGCGGCCCCGGCGCAGAGTGCATCGACAACCTTGGAAAACGCCTATTATCGCGTGACGCTGGACCCCGAAACGGGTGCGGTGCGAAGCATCCTGGACAAAGAACTGAAGCGAGAAATGGTGGACGCATCGAGCCCCTACCGGTTCAATCAATACGTCTATGTGACGGGCGCCGACAAGCCTCGCAACACGGCGCTTGAATACAAGCCGACTCTGCCCAAGCCGGAACTCGAACCCCACGGCGCGGGCAGCGGCCGCCTTATTTCCGTGACCCAAACACCGTTTGGTACGGTGGCGAAAATGGAAAGCTCGACGGTGAATACACCTCGAGTGGAAACCGAAGTGGTTCTGTTTGACGGTGAGAAGAAAATCGAGTTTATCAACCGGGTCAAGAAAACCAAGGTCTTCACCAAGGAAGCGGTGTACTTCGCTTTCCCCTTTGCCCTGGATCATCCGGAGTTTCGCTACGAAATCCAGAACGGTTATGTCAACCCTGCGCGGGACATCATGAAAGGCGGAAACCTGGAGTGGTTCAGCGTACAACACTGGGTCGCCGCCGATCAGGACAACGTCAGTGCGGCGCTGGTTCCGGTGGATGCCCACCTGGTCACCCTCGGCGACATCGTGCGCGGTGCGTGGCCCCGGGAGTTCGGCAACCGCAAGGGGACCATCTTTTCCTACCTGATGAGTAACTACTGGGAAACGAACTGGCCCGCCGGACAGGGGGGCGACTACACCTTCCGCTACGCCGTCACCAGCGGGCGAAACCTGAGCGCGGGAACCCTGAGCCGCCTGGGTTGGGAAGAGATGTCCCCGATTGAGGTTAATGAAATCAAGTCGCAGGATAAGGCGATTAACCCTCCTCGCCCGCTGGATTCCGCGGAAGGCAGCTTTCTGCAAGTCGACCCGCCGAATGTGGTGCTGGTCAACTGGAAGCGCGCGGAGGACGATCAGGGCACCATCCTGCGCTTTGTGGAAGTGGACGGGCAACGCGGCACGGCGGCCCTCCAGACGCCTATTATCAACCTTAAAAATGCCTGGATCTGTAATGCGATGGAGAAGAATCAGCAACCGATAACCGTCTCCGGACACCGCCTGGAGTTTCCGGTCAAACCGTTCGAGATCGTGACCCTCCGGGTGCAAGGGACAGCAGCCTTGAAGTTGCCGGAGTAGCCCCGCAGGAATCTGCGCGCTGTACAGACATGAGGGGTCGCCCCGCCCCAGCGCCCCCGTCAGAATCGAAAGGCATGCGGTCGCTAAGGAGCGGCATTTAGGTGGGTCAATCATCACCCATTGCGGGGGGCAGGGCAGGGCGCGGTAATAATCAGAAAGGGCTCGTGACGGCCAAGGTAAACCCACCGCTTTCGGGAGCCCCGCCTGGGCGTGGAGAGAAATGCGGGCTAGGGCTCTCATCCGGAGGCTCGCGAAGGGTCTCGCCCTGCCGCATCGCAGATGGGCAGGTTCCAGGGTTTCTCGACAAAACAACACCTATCTCCTTTCCTTTCAGTAACTCATCCAGAAACGTGATAACTTCTTTGTTTTCAGTCACTCATCCAGAGCATTTTTTAACCCATTTGTTTTCAATAACTCATCCAGAGGACTCTTCATTTTTAACATCTTTTGGGTTCGCGTCTCGTCCCCGAACATCATCAGCATAACTAGCCTGTTTTCAAGCACTTGATTTTTTGCGCGTGCCATCGAAATTCCACCTTTTCTCACGTAACCTACTGTGTTTTCATATACTCATCCGGAGGGAGAACGCACTCGGGAGTCGGTAATCAGCGCACTGCTTATGGTCTACGGTTTACCGCCTCCTACCCTAGTGTGGTGTCCCACGTAAGAATTGACAATAGGCGAGACCCCCTCACCCGGCCCGCCCCGGCTGGCGATTACGCCGGATGCGCGCCACCCTCTCCCCCAAAGGGGCGAGGGCAATAAAGGTGGCCGTGGCGACCGAGGGGCCCGGGGGTGAGAGGGTCCTTGCAACATGCCATTGTCAAATCTTATCCGGGACACCACCCTAGTATAACATGATTGCCAGCCGCGTCCAGGTCAAATTGAGCCTACTTGCTAGCCCGGATTTCTCACCACGCGGCGGGAAGGGCGGGGCTTCAGCCCCGCCCTTCCCGCAATCCCAAAGAGTATCCCGGCGTGGTGAGAAATCCGGGCTAGGCGACTTTTAGGGCAACACGTACTACCAGAGGTCTAGACAAACAATCCCGGCAATGGAGGTTGGAAAACTTGGGTAAGGAACGGTTACGGACGACCATCGGCAAGTTGTTCTGGCGGCAAGGTTCGTTCTCAAGGCCGAGAGTCTTAGGGTGGGACGGCGCGGAAGCAGCATATCCTCCGCCAGCGGCTCTGCCGAACTTCCCCATGCTGAGAACGGCACCGCATCCTGGTCACGCCAGTCCAAGGCGAAAAGGAAGTCGCGGGCCGGATATTACGCGAGCGCCAGATTCACATTCTCAATGGCTTCATCTATCTCTGCCGTATTCTTGTAGCCGACCGTTACGCAGTTGACTCCCGCGGTCTTAAACGCGTATCGCATCGCCGCTTGGCGGCCCTCACGAGTTGTGAACGCACCCTCTCCCACGAGCTTCATGCTGATCACGCCCATCCCCTCTTGGCGGACCTGCCTCACATGGGCCACGACCTCGCTCACATTTCCCAATCCTTCGGTGTTGTAATCCTCCGCGTCCATCTTCACGCCTTGATCATTCATCCGGATCATCGCAACCTGCAGCCACTTGTTTCCCGGAAACCGGCGCAAAGCCGGGAGGCCGTGCACCGATGCACCGTGCCCGACCACCGCATGTCTCTCCTGGGCTTCCAAAATGCCGTCTTGCCACCGCAGGCTGTCTGTCGGCCACGTAGCCGCATGCTGCCAGTGCAGCAGCATCACATCGAAGTACTCGGTGTTGGCGAGTTTGCGCAACTCGTCAATTTTCTGCATCGGATCCACCCCTTCATGCGTGGTCACCTTTGACATCAGCCGATAGCTATCCCGGGGAATGCCGTTCAGCGCCACGCCGAGCATCCTGTGCATCTCGCCGTAAGACTCAGCGGTCTCAAAGAAGCGAATGCCGCGGTCGTAGGCGTAGCGGACCAGCGTCGTAAAGGGTTCTTGCCCCAACTCGCGCTGCACTCGCCCGCCCATGGTGCCGGTGCCAAAGGCGAGCCGCGTCACCTTTACACCGGATTTCCCCAGCGTTACCCAATCCGTCGCGGTTTCGGGCGCCGCTCTTAGGGGAAGGCTTCCGGCGCCAGCCAGCGCCGCTGCGGCAAGTCCAGTCTTCAGGAAATCACGCCGGGAGTAGTGAGCCATGGATTTTCCTCCAATCGACCGCGTCTTACCACGAGTCAGCCCCATCGGCGCCTCACGACACGGATCAGTAAATTAGACAGCTACCGACCCCGTCAGGTCAAGGACAAAAAGTCGCGTTTCCACGCGGACGCGGGATAGAACATACCCAAGGGAGCATCGCTCCTCGCGGCTCTTGCTCTATGCCGTGCCGAACCGGTATTATCGGCCACTGGGCGACGACTCGAAAGGGCTGCCAATTCTGATGGGAGTCTGGCCCGCTCGCAAGGGGAATGACTTGCTTGGGTCCCCAGTAAGGTGTTACAGGATAAAAGCAGTTAGGGCGCATGGGTGAGGCGGCGCGCAGGATGGCAGTTCGCACAGGAAGGCTATTCTGAAAATGCTCCCCTTCGCAGTTGGGAGGGGGCAGGGGGTGGTGCTAGTGTGGTGTCCCGGATAAGATTTGACAATGGCATGTTGCAAGGACCCCCTCACCCCCGGGCCCCTCGGTCGCCACGGCCACCGAGGGGAGGATGGATTTTATTGCCCTCGCCCCTTGTTTTCGACTTCAGGAGATAACCACCCCGGCGCTCGGCGCGCCACCCCTCCTGAATCAGGAGGGGAGTTTTTATCATCGTTCGTGGCGAGCAAAGCCTCATGCGCGTCTGTGAGGTTGGACAGGTGGGTGAATGAAGTAAGTCGTTCCCCTCGCAAGGTGGAGTGGGCCCATTATCCGGATCGGGGGTTTTGGGTTCCAGATCCAGCGCAATGCCCAATCAGACAGTTTCCGCACCGCCCTCGTTCGCCCGAAATTTCGGATTCTATCCGCAGATTCTTTGCCAAAATGTAGATAGGGTCCGCCGGATGACCTTGGCGAATTGTGTCCAAGTAGTGACGTAGAAGGCCACGTCATTTCCAAG
The DNA here is from genome assembly GCA_049519635.1 of Terriglobia bacterium. Lineage (GTDB taxonomy): Bacteria > Acidobacteriota > Terriglobia > UBA7540 > UBA7540 > Bog-366. Next base: position 17,809 of record JBEKQO010000179.1, read on the forward strand.
CGATTCATTGGGGGTGAGGGGAAAGGGTCGTGGTGTCATTTGGAAGTGGCACGGGCGTCCCGCCCGTGAACGGTCACTGCCAAGATGGCCGTGCCACAGCAAATGACACCACGACCAGGAAAAAGGATTTGTTTCCCCCTTTTCCAAACTTCCGTTAAAATGACTTTCGTGCCACGTAACCGGTCTCGCCAAATTCAGCGCGCGTTCGCTTCTTGCCTGCTGGCGCTCTTGCAGTTGCATCTTCTCGGGGTAGCAATGCTCCACCGGCATGGCGAGATGCCGGCAGACTGTCATGGCCTTTGGGTTTCCGGTTGCGAGGTTCAGCCGTCTCCCACCTCAGATTGCAATCTTCCCTGCACAGCGTGCCAGATTGTCCAGAACGCCGCGGTTCAACCTGCCACCGCCGCGCAGGTCCTTCCACCATCGAATTCGGTTCCTCTGGTCCGGCGTATGACCCCCAGCCACTACCGCTCAGAGCTCCCGGCCATGAGTTGCGGCCGGGCGCCCCCGCTTGTCTAAAACCTGCTTTCAGCCTTGTTCGGTTGAGCCTGCGATTCTTTAAGCAGTGCAGGGTAGGAGACCATTCCTTCCAACACCTTCAGCGTGGGGGATTAGCGATGAGGAACGACAACAGCATGCGCTCGATACCAAAACACCCGGGGGTTCTGAGTGCTGCGATACTTCTGCTGTGGGGGACGGCGGGGAGTATCGCCGCGAGTGCGCAACAGGTTCCGCCGCACTCGCGCATCGATCTCGATCAGGCCATCCAACTCGCGCTGGCCCATAACCACGCCTTGAAGGCTGCCCAGAGTCAGATTCCGCAGAGTCAGGCCGAGGAGATCACTGCGGCCATTCGACCCAACCCCGTCTTTGAATACGACGACTTGTTCATTCCCATCTTCAGCCCGGCCCAGCTCAACTCATCCACGCTGGACAACATCACGGAATTCGACGTCGGCTTCAGCTATACCTTTGAGCGGGGACACAAGCGACAGGCCCGGATCCTAGCGGCGCGCGACCAAACCGCCCAAACGCGCTCGCAGGTGAGCGACACCGAGCGCGGCCTGACGTCCAACGTGGCGCAACAATTCATCGACATTTTGTTGGCCAAGGCGAACCTCCAGCTTGCCAAGGATGACCTGGCAAGCTTCCAGCAAACGGTCAACCTTAGCCAGGAGCAATTTCGCGCCGGGGCGATTGGCGAAGGCGACTTGCTGAAAATCAAATTACAATTGCTGCAATTCCAGATGGACCTTTCCTCGGCCAAGCTGGCCCTGGTGCAGGCGCTGGCCAGCTTGCGGCAACTCCTGGGCTTCGAATCCGTCCCCATCGATTACGACGTGACGGGCGAGCTGGCCTACACTCCGCTGGGCCTAAACCAGGAGGACTTGCAAATGCGGGCGCTCAAGCTGCGGCCGGACCTCCTGGCGGCACAGCAAGGCGTCACGGCCGCCCAGAGCCAGTTCCAACTGGCGAAGGCGAACGGTAAGCGGAATCTTACGACCACGGTGGACTATACCCACGTTTCCGATGTCAATACCGCGAGCTTTGCCCTGAATATTGAAATTCCCATTTTCGACCGCAACCAGGGAGAAATCGCCCGCACCCATTACGCCATTGCCCAGGCCCAGGAGACTTCCGCCGGCGCGTCCGAGACGGTGATGACGGACGTGACCAACGCCTACCAGGGGGTGGAGACCAGTGCGCAGGTGGTGGAACTTTACACCTCGGGGTATCTGAAGCAGGCGGGGGACTCACGGGACATCAGCGAGTACGCCTACAAGCGCGGCGCGGCGAGCCTGCTGGATTTTCTGGATGCCGAGCGCAGCTACCGCGCCACGCAGCTCGCCTATCGCCAGGCGCTGGCGGCCTACATGCTCGCCATCGAAACATTACGCCAGGCGGTAGGCACAAGGACTTTGCCATGAAAAGAATCACGATGACGGAGAAGTGGATAGTGACGGTCGAAAGTCCCGGTGACGGGGAGCTCGCGAAACGTCTCAATGTTCGGAAGAGGAGGCGGTTGACGCCTGCGGTTGTGGCGGCCACCCTTGTATTGGTGACGCTGCTTACAGCTTCCTGCGCGCGTCACGCGGCGGAGGCAAACCCCGCGCCGGCCTCTTCGGGCTCCGGCGGCGACGATTCCCGCGCGCGCCTCTTTTCGGTGCCGCAGGAGCAGTTGTCGCACGTGCAGGTGGTGACGGTCCAACCCACGCAGTTGCGCCGCGTGCTGCGTCTTCCCGGAACGGTTGCCTACAACAGTTTTGAAACCACTCCGGTGATTACGCAGATCAGCGGGCCGGTTTCGAGGATCTTGATTGTGCCGGGAGAGAAAGTCCGGGCCGGGCAGCCGATGCTGTACGTGGCAAGTCCCGACTTTGCCCAGCTCCGCACCAACTACCTCAAGGCGAGAGACGCTTTGGCCCTCGCGCAGAGGAGCTATGCGCGGTCGCAGGACTTATACCAGCATCGCGTTATAGCCGAGGCCGACCTCGAGCAGGCGGAATCAACCGTGAACCAGGCGCAAGCTGACCTGCAAGCCGCGGAACAAGCCTTGACGGTTGTGGGAATCGAGCATCCCGATCGTATCTCGAAGGACACCACCATGCCGGAAGTTCCGGTGCTTGCCCCGATCGCGGGCGAGGACGTGGAAAGGCTGGTTTCGCCCGGGCAGGTGATCCAGGCCGGCGCCACACAGGTGTTTACCATTTCCAACATGGGGAGCGTGTGGGTTCTCGCCAGCGTCTACGAGCGAGACATGGGCGCCGTGCATATCGGTGACGCGGTGACGATCCAAACGGATGCCTATCCGGATATATTTCGCGGGCGAATTTCCTACATCGGCGCGGCGCTTGATCCCAATTCGCATACTTTGCAGGTGCGCATCGTCACCCAGAACCCCGGCGAAAAGCTGAAAAAGGACATGTACGTAACTGCCACCATCCAGGCCGGCGCCATTACCAACACCATGACGGTGCCGGATGCGGCTGTATTGCGGGATGCCCAAAACGAGCCCTTTGTTTACGTCGAGGTCAGCCCCAATCAGTTCGGCGAGCGCCCGGTGACGATCGGCGATAACGCCGATGGTAACACTCAGGTCCTGACCGGCCTGAAAGCGGGCGAGCGCGTGATCGCGGACGGCAGCTTGTTTTTGCAATTCCAGAATTCTTTCCAGCACTGAGAGAAGCGGAGGTTTCGGACTTGGGTTGGGGACGGGAGACCTAGTGTAATGCGTCGTAGGTTATGGTACTTGTAGCGCCGCCCTTTAGGCCGGCAGATGCCGGGCTAAAGCCCGGCGCTACAACGGAGACCGCGCGAATGAAATGCACCATGAATTGAGACGCACTACCCCAGCCCCCAGCCCCCAACACCGAGTCCCTAATTATGATTCATCGTATAGTCCAGTTCGCATTGCGCCAGCGGTTCCTGATCCTGATGCTGACCGCCATGATGACGGTAATGGGGGTCATTGCCTTCCATCGAATGCCGGTGGATGCGTATCCCGACCTTTCTCCGCCCATGGTGGAGATCATCACGCAGTGGCCGGGCCACGCGGCGGAAGAAGTCGAGCGCCTGGTCACGCTGCCCACGGAAGTGGAAATGAACGGCACTCCCAACCTGGAGGTGTCGCGATCCATCTCGCTCTACGAACTCTCCGATGTCATCCTCACCTTTCAAGAGGACACGGATGATTACTTCGCCCGGCAAGTGGTCTTTGAGCGGCTCAGCGAAGTGGCGTATCCCACCGGCGTGCAGCCCACAATTGCGCCGTTGTTCAGTCCCAGCGGGCTCATTTATCGCTACGTCATTGAAAGTCCCGACCATTCCCCGCAGGACCTGAAAACCATCGAGGACTGGGTGCTGGAGCGCGCTTATAAATCGGTGCCGGGCGTGGCGGACGACTCGGGCTTTGGCGGCACGGTGATGCAGTACCAGGTGCTGCTGGATCCTACGCGGCTTTATGGCTTTCACTTGACCGTCCCGCAAGTGCTGCAAGCCTTGTCCGTGAACAACGCCAACACCGGCGGCGGCTTTTACTCGCAGGGCGGGCAGTTCTACTACGTGCGGGGATTGGGCCTTGCCCGCGATACCAAGGATATTGGCGCCATCGTCGTGGCCAGCGTTAACGGCGCCCCCGTGCGCGTCCGCGACATCGGCGACGTCGTCATCGGACATGCTCCGCGCTTGGGCGAGTTCGGGTTCAATAAAAACGACGACGCGGTCGAGGGTGTCATCCTCCTGCGCCGCGGCGAGCAGGCCCAGACCGTTCTGAAGGGCGTCGAGGAGAAGACCAAAGAACTCAACGAACAGATCTTGCCCAAGGACATAAGGATCAATGGTTATTACGACCGCAGCGACCTGGTGCAATTAACCATCGATACGGTGGAGGGAAACCTGCTGCGCGGCATGATCCTGGTGTTGATCGTGCTGATTTTCTTTCTGGTGAGTGTGCGCGCCGCGGTCATCACCGCTCTGACCATCCCGCTGGCGCTGCTTTTTGCCTTCATCATTCTCCATACCCGCAACATTTCCGCGAACCTGCTCTCCATTGGGGCTATCGACTTCGGCATCCTTATTGACGGCACCGTGGTGATGATGGAGAACATCTACCGCGAACTGGGCCTGCGGCACGGCCAGGAGTATAAACTCCACGAGGTGATCGCCGCGGCGGCCAGCGACGTGGACCGGCCCATTTTCTATTCCGTGGCGGTCATCATTGCCGGCTATCTTCCCATTTACGTGCTGCACGGGCCTTCCGGCCTGCTTTTCCACCCCATGGCCGACACCATGTCGTTCGCGCTGGTTGGCGCCTTACTTCTGACCTTGACCCTGGTTCCGGTGCTCGCGTCTTACTGGTTCAAAAAGGGCGTCAAGGAAAGCTCGAACCGCGCCTATGAGTGGATCAAGAACGAGTATGGAGCTGAACTCGCTTGGTGCCTCAAACACCCGAAGTTCAGCATGCTCGTCGCGGTCCTTATCTTCGGCGCCACTTTGTTGCTGGTACCCACCATTGGCGGCGAGTTTATGCCTCATCTTGATGAAGGCGCGCTGTGGGTGCGGGCCACCATGCCCTACACGATTTCGTTCGAAGAGTCCGCCAGGATTGCGCCGCAGATCCGAACGATCTTGATGTCTTATCCCCAAGTGACCGACATCGGCTCCGAATTGGGTCGCCCTGATGACGGCACCGATCCCACCGGATTCTACAACGTCGAGTTTTACGTTGGCTTGAGACCCTACAATGACAAAGTATGGAAGAACGGGCCGATCCACACCAAGGAGGAATTGACGGATTCGATTCGTCACAAGTTGGAGACCTACCCCGGCATCATTTTCAACTTTACCCAGCCCGCCGAAGACGCCGTGGACGAGGCCTTGACCGGCCTCAAAAGCGCGCTGGCGGTAAAAGTCTATGGCGCGGATTTAAACATTCTTCAGGAGAATGCCCTGAAAATCAAGGAAGCCCTCGAAAAAGTACCCGGTTTTTCGGAACTGACGGTGGTGCGCGAGTTGGGCCAGCCCAGCCTGATCGTTGACGTGGATCGCGAAAAGATCGCCCGCTACGGCATCAACGTGGCCGACGTGGAAGCGGTGGTGCAAGCGGCGGTGGGCGGCCAGGCCGCCACGCAGGTCATTCAGGGGGAAAAGCTTTTCGACCTTGTAGTGCGGATGCAGCCGCAGTTCCGTTCCAGCGCTCACGAGATCGGCGATTTATTGGTGGGCACTCCCACCGGGCAGCAAATCCCCCTCAAACAACTGGCGGACATCCGCCAGGGCAACGGGGCATCGCTCATTTACCGCGAAAACAACTCGCGTTACATCGGGGTCCAATACAGCATCGAGGGCCGCGACCTGGAGCGTGCGGTGGCCGATGGCCAGGCGGCCGTGCGCAAGGCCGTCACCTTGCCCCAGGGGTATCGCATGGAGTGGGGAGGAGAGTACAGCGAGTTCCTGGCCGCCAAGGACCAGCTCACGGTGATCGGCCCCATCACCGTCCTGTTGATCTTCCTCATCCTGTTCGCACTTTACGGCAACTTTAAGTTTCCTGTCATCATCGTGCTCAGCGTGGTATTGACCGAGCCCATAGGGGCGTTGCTGGCGTTGAAGCTCACCCACACGCCCTTCAGCGTCTCTTCCATCTTGGGATTGCTGGTACTGATGGGTGTGTCGGTGGAAACCGCCGTCATCGACACTTCCTACATCAACAAACTGCGGCTGGAAGGGCAGGATATCCCAAGAGCAACCTTCGAGGCTTCCATGGTGCGCCTGCGGCCCATTATGATGACGGCGCTCGTTGCCTGCCTGGGCCTGCTGCCCGCCGCCTTCTCTCACGGCATCGGGTCAGACTCCCAGCGGCCCTTTGCCATCGTCATTGTGGCCGGCCTGGTCTCAAGATTGTTTCTCGGCCGCATCGTGAGTCCCGTCCTGTACCAAATGGTGGCCCGCAACGGCGACGTGCTCCAGGTTTGACGCAGGCTCTGGGATACCGCCAGCATGAACGAACAAATGGCAGTTGTCATCCGGAGATCGCCCGTAGACCCGTATAACCGGGCGGGGTCGATCGCTTCCTTGCGCACGATTGCTGCAGCGCGCGATCTACATTAGGGATAGGGACAGCCAGAAACGGGCGTGACGATGTCTTTAATCTTCAACGGAGGAGCTGAGTGCGGCACGCGGCAGAGCGTATTTGGCATGATTCATGAGGTGCTGATCACGCCAAGTGACGTTGCTGAAATGTGAAGGGTGCCCCGATCTCCTGGGTTTATGAGCGGACGCGTCGCCACGGACCCGCACGGCTGCCACCCATCAAGATTTGAGAAATACCTCCGCTTTCGAAATGAGGATGTTCTTGGTAGGTTGGGCGAGTACAGGATATAATTCTCGCCGCAGGGAAAAGCTGGCGTGACGGAAACGGAGAAGCAATGCGAAGACGTTTCCAGGCTGGCGTCGTACGGAAGCGAGGTGCGCGCTCTCCTGTGTGGGAAGGGCGCTATTACCACCCCGTTCCGGTCGCGGGCAAACTGCAAGCGGTGAGGCGGGCGGTAGTTCTGGGGCTGTATTCCGAGACCACCAAGGGCGAGGCGAAAGGGAAGTTCCAAGAACTCATTCGCGCGCTGAACGATGGAGTTCATTCTCCTCGCCATAAGTAGTTGATTTTAAAGACGCGCCTGTAGCTCAGATGGATAGAGCGGCAGACTTCGAATCTGTAGGTCGGGTGTTCGAGCCACCCCAGGCGCGCCAATAAACATGCGGATTTCGCGATAATCCCTCTTTCGACAACCGGTTCGTGTCAACACTGTGTCAACAGAAAATTCGGACGGCGCCAAGTAAGGATGCGAACATTTCCACCGTTCTCGGCGGAAGTGTTTGGGGGGCGCCGCCGAGCGAGTTGCCCGGGATATTGGGTAAATTTTTCCAGTTGCCTCTATTTTTGGCATAAGGCGCGCCGCACCAAGGGTCTTAGGCGGGTGGACGGAAACCGCTCCCGCCCTCACACCCTTGCCACGGAAAACCGAGGCGAGAAGCTAGCTCCCACGCGCGTCGAGTATATCGGACCAATTCAGGCTGACGCGAGGTGACTCTAGACGCCGTTAGGAGTGGTGTTATCCCGCTCATTCATCGCGCTGCCTTGCGCTCTTCCCGCGACCGCAGCCACGCATGTACGGCTGTACGACGGTATAAGATCGTCCGTCCAATCACTGTACGTGGCGGTCCGATGCCCTGCGCCAGCCCGCCGTTACCACTAACCCGGATTTCTCACCACGACTCTGGAAGGGCGGGGCTTTAGCCCCGCCGTTGCAAGGCCGTCCTGATTATTTCCAAGTCCCGCACCCCGCGCAGCTTGCCGCGGCAAGCTGCGCGGGGTGCGGCGGGGCTGAAGCCCCGCCCTTCCATGCATTGTCCAAACCTGGTGAGAAGTCCCGGCTAAAGGGTCTGCGGATGCACTACCGTGATACCGGGATAGCGCGCGAAGTCGCGAACATTAAAGGTGAGAATATGCGCGACCCCGTGGACGTGCATCGCGGCCACCAATCGCGCATCATGTACCTGCGATCCGGAAACCGCGTGGTCCAGTACCACCCGCCGCCATTCGGGGTGGATGAGTTCGTTTTCGGGTAACAGGGTGAAGGTGCGGTCCACTAGCCGGGCGCATTCATCCGCCTCACGCGGCGAGAGGCCGTATCCGTTCCGGTCGGCTGGCCGGGTACTGACGTTCCAGAACTCCACGATGTTTTAGGGGACATAACAGAGTCGTTCGCCGCGCGCCTTGAGTGCGTGGACAGCCCGGCGGACCAGGAGAAATTCCGGATCGTTCGATTTAATGAGGCGCAACAGGATGTTGGTATCAGCCAGGTAGAATAAGCCGGGCATTAATCGTGGTCCTGGTAGAAGCTCTCACGAGTCAGAGCCGCCGGCGGCAGGTGCGGTAGTTTATCGGAACCTTGGGCGAGGGCATCGAGTTCGGCTTCAAATTGCTCGAGGTTAAGGGTTTGCTCCCCCCGCCCCGTGCCCGCCCGCTGTTCGAGCAAGGTTTGGACATAGGAATTGAGCTGCAAGCCGAGTGCTTTCGCCTGGGCTGCCAAACTCGCTTCCACCTCGGGTGGCAGATTCAGAGTAATGGCCATGACGTTCCCTTCCTTCACTTTCCACGGTCAACCTCAGTCTACCGCCCCCCTTCTGCCATGTCTATAGCTCCATTTTCCCGGTAGTGTCCTAATTTCAATTCTGTACGCTTTTCAGATTTCCTTCCTCGGCTCTTTTCTCATTTTCGACAATCGAATGAATTGTGGATAAGAAGTCATCGCAGGAAATCAAAGCACTCCCTCCTTCAGTAGTTTGCTGCTTAACTCTGATAGTGAAGCCAGGAAGCCATTTCCCGCAGAAGGGATGCGATATCTTGTCTCCGAATCCATTTTGGTAGGTGAATTCCCCACTGAGGACAGTAGTCTGAGGTCCAGGCCAGTTTTTAGGCCACTGTCCAAGCGGTGTAAGTTGTTGAAACTGCCATGGCAAAATCCACTTTGCATAGAAAGAAACGTTGGTCTGATTTGCTATAGGTGGGACAACAACTGCCGATTGATCGTGAACTATGGTGGGTCCGATTCGATCCCCCCCTGGAATTGCTTCCTTCCATGCTTCCAAGTGCAAATGAACGCTTGTTGCGGAAACGTGGCCCACATTTTGAAGAGTTACAGTGACTTCTCCTATTGTGGAGATATGAATATCAGGGCTCAAAATGGCTGCTTGACTGCCCACGAAGTACTGCTTAATCAAAGTGGTTTGACTGGCAGCCTGGTCAGATTGTACTTTAGCGGCCACGGCAAGGTCATGGGTGTCGCTAGAACCACTACGAATCTCTCTCCACTGGAGATAGCTCGTTCCTGCGATTACTGCGGTCAAGATTACAATCAACCAATCCGTGAATTTGTTGTCGTTCTTTGTCCATTGCCATGCCCTGATTCGAAAGGCAGGCTTCTGAGGAGGTTTGGGAATATCCTTGGTTTTGCCTTTTTGTTCATCGAGTTTGCTTGCCTGGGTATCCTGCGGAGGTATTTCATTGACAATGGCAGCGGAAGGAGTGGTGACTTCTTTTGGGTTGGAGCCTTTATCTGCCTTGGGTTGCTCTTCGTGGCTCTTGGGATTTTCCTGATTCACGTCTCCTTCACCCCTGAATATTGTAGCACTTTGTTGGCAAGGCAATTTGCTGGGTGGCTGGCGCATGGCGGGCACAGCCCTGCGACTTTAAATCCTCGCCGCGGGCGCGGGTACTTTCCATGGGCTCATGGTCGGGCGTCATTTCGAGCCCCGCTGCCTTGATAATTTTTCGAAACGCAGCGCTGCGCTCACCCTGCGCCAGCCCGCCCAAACTTCGAAATGCGCGGCCAAGCGTGCTGTGTCTGGCGTTCACACTTCCCAGTCTGCCCAGGACAGACGGGAAACACGCTTAAACTCGCGCGTGTTGTGAGTGACCAGAGTCAGGCCGTGGGTAAGGGCGATGGCCGCTATCATCAAATCGTTGGGGCCGATTGGGGTGCCGGCCTTTTCCAGTTCGGAACGAATTTGTCCGTAGGCATTCACACAAGAGTCATCAAAAGGCAACGAAGTGAAGGCCGCTTCAAATTCTGCAAGATGGGCCATGGTGCGTTCGGGGTCACGAGAGCGCGCAGCTCCGTAATTCAATTCGCCTTTGACGACAGAGCACAGAACAATGTCCTCCGGGCGAAGCGACTGGAGACGGCCCTTTACTTGGGTAGAACGTCCGATCAGGTAGCGAATGCAGGTATTGGTGTCCAGAAGGAAGGTCAAAGCAGATTCTCGCGCGCTTCTTGCGGGAGTTGAGGCTCGCGCACCAACGGGTCTTCGGCGAGGCATCCGTAGGTCTTGTCAAAAAAATCCTCCGGCCAGGAACTTTTCTGGGCGACTTTCCCGTTGCCGGAGTCGAGTGGCCGTATAACCACCAGAACGTCAACATCGGCTTCCGGAAGCCCGGTGGGGACGGCCACTTGGAGCGTTCCGTCAGGCTGAAGGCGAGTTTTTATGGAAAACGAAGTCATCCTGATCATTCCCTTCTCCATCATAGCCGCCCTTCGTCGGGGTTTCAATGACAACCGTGAGTGCCTGTGCCACTGAAGCCCGAACCGGCCACGGCTTGGACGCGGGGGCAGAGATGGGTGGCTGGCGCATGGCGAGCACAGCCATGCGACTCTAAATCCTCGCCGCGGGCGCGGGTACTTTCCATGGGCTCATCGTCGGACGTCATTCCGAGCCTCCCGGCGATGATAATTTTCCGAAACGCAGGGTTGTGCTCGCCCTGTGCCAGCCGGCCAGGGGCACCGGGCAGGAGAAGAGCCCACGGTTGGGGGTAGTGTCCTAGTTTGAATATTGGCCGTGCAAGTTTGGCACCGGAATTGCCTGGAGTGTCCGTGGTGGGAGCGTTTCGACAAAAATCGACGAATCTATAAAAGCCTTCTGGTTGAAGTACCACCCGTTGCTCCTACAGATTGTCAGCCCCTTTCCGGGACGGATTTTTAAGGTATGAAATCGTGACCGTATTCTCAGGAATTGGCCCATGCATGCTTATTCTATTCAGAGAGATTATCGTACTCGGAAAGGCCCAACTTGTGCTTATAATTTCCTTGTCCGGAAGCGACGGATCAGCACGAGTAGTCGGCGACCCATACTTTTCAGTCAGCATGAGTTCAAGTCTTTGAAAAAGGTCGTCCGGCAGCAGGATTTCGTCCATGGGTGAAATTATTACCACATCCAGCAATTTAGAGTTTACGGCGAAGTTGAACTCTGCGTTGAACCGGTCGTTACCGATCTTGAACGGTGCGGATACCAGTACAGCTTTTGATGGATGTGTTCCTGGAAACGCCTCCATAATTTCTTCCCTAGTCATCCCCCAAGAAGCCTTCGTCCAGCCATTGACGTCTTTTGGCTTTGACCGCGGTTCACTCTGTCCTAAAGTAAGGTAAGGAGAAACCAATAGAAGAACGGCAGCAAGCAGAGTATGTTTCATTGGGCGGCTCCTTCCAGACACAGCCCAAAGTGTACCACCAGACACATAGTCCTTGAAAGGAGTATGCCCCTATGGTTGAAAACGACAGCCTCCGGCAGTCAATGCTCGTGGTATTCGAGCACTTGAAGAAGCACGAAATCAAATTGCAGATGGTAATGAACGAGGTTGCCGCTTTGAAGAGGACCTTGGAACAGGCAAGCAACGGGAAGTTCTTGCCCCTTTTGCAGCAACAACGGGACGCGGTGGCGCAAGAAACCAGTGCACTATCCGGTCGTGCAGTTGCTGATTTGGAAGCAATGATTCAAAGTCTATAGGCCGGTTAGATTTTTTGGTTCGCATTGGACACACTCCTGTGCTATTCTGAATGTGTCAATGCAGAAGTCCTAAAGGGTCTGATTTAGGGTCAGACCTTTTTCGTTACCTTCCAATTCTAACCAACATCTCTTCGATTGTCCAGACATGATCCGCAATCCCCGCTTCCACTGCCGGGGTAACCCTCAACGTCTGATGAATCCGGCAGAAATTGTAGTGCATGTAGTAGAGGGCCACGGATGCGGCATGGTTCTCCACTTTCTTACTGAAGGCGTTAGTTAGCCGCGTAAATCTCCGAATCCCCATTCTCATGCTGAGGTTCTGCCGTTCAATATAACTAGTCGAAATGTGTTTCGGGTCAGGATGCCCCATGACAGGCTTGCGCTCACAATTTGTACATTCTGCGGGGCTGTAGCGCGTCTCCTCTTGCGCTGACTCGTAGGTCTTAATGAGCATGGCATAGTCGATCTCTGAACCAAATGCACCTTCGACAGCTTCCAGGTAAACCCGGAGACCATCGGACGTGAGTTGGATTCGACACTTGAGCCGACTCGCCAAGTCTTCAATCAGGATTCTCGCACTCGCGGCGTCCCGGTTGCCGACAGTGAAAGATGGAATGAGTTTTGTGTCTGCATCAATTGCTACCCAAGTCCACACGTCACCGTAGCCGAACTGGCCTCGTCTATTGGCGGGTACATTTTTCGCTTTGGCGTAACAGAAAGCCCAAATCTCATCCACTTGGATACGCCGACAGGTTAGATCGTGAAACACCCTGTCCTGGTAGTCCGCATATGCGTACCCAGCCTCAACTTGGAGTTTCACCACCGTATCCTTCGAGACATTCAACATCCGGGAAGTCGCACGAATTGAATTCCCTCCACCAATGCTGCAACGATTTGGGCTTGTTTTTCTCGATTTAGGCGGTTCATAGTGAGGAAGATAGAGCAAAAGAGGTTAGGCTCAGGGGGCATCCCACTCTTGAATCCATGAGCCCCATTTCACGGGTTCACGCTTACGCAAAATCTCAGCCCGATGGGTTTTTAGCCGTAGGATCACCGTATCGAGTAATTCCTGAAATGCCTTTTGATCTGTGCCAGTATCCACGAACCCCAAAGCAAGGGGCAGAATTTCCTTGTCGAAGAATTTGAAATCCCGTTCAATTCTGCCTACTTTATCGGATGACAGCCAGCGGGGCCACGGAACAACAGTTGAATCATGAAGGAGTTCTCTGAGCCGTGTCTCCCCACCACACCCCTGCACAAATCCTTTAATACGGGCCAAGGCGTAAATTGCCATTTGACCCATTGTGGCAGTAGATATGGAGGAGTCAAACAGAGGCCGAAATAACGCCTCCCCTACCTCTTGGCCCGCTCCGAGAAGTTGGTATTCTTCCACTTCACTCCAGTGCCGACCGTTCCCGTAACAAAGAGTTACACCGTTTTCCGTCCTAGCTGTCAGCAAAATAGAAGCAAATGTCTTTTCGTTTTTCGGGGGCTGCGTGAAGTGTTTGCGGTAGAAATCTTTATACACCCGTTGGGCTTCTACAAGAATGGCTCTACCGGCTTTGCCCGCCGTTGCTCTGCGGAGGATATCTACTAACTCCTTTGCAAAATCTACATCTCCGGCATACGCCAAGTAGGAAGCAGGCTGAATCTTGAATATCTTCGCTTGGTAGGTTTTGCCTTGGGTAAGAGTAATTTCCGAATCTGTACACAGCAATATACCGTCTTTGCATTTGAAGCCTGCCGCAATTGTCATAGACCTTTTCCTCATTGGCCGGTATGGCGTTGGAGGATATTGCGGTTTAAACGGCCTGTCAAGGTGCGGGTAGAGCCCCGGTATTACTTCTCTTCGCTGCGCCGAATCGTTTCCTGCATGACCCTGTAGGCGATCTGATTCATGTCCTCGCGGGGATGCCGTCTGGGGGGCGGCTGGCGGTAGCTCTGGCCTGGGCTCGCGGGGCTTTCGGTTTTGTGGTTTTCATGCCTCAAGTTTTGCATAGGCCATCCAGTGGTTCAAGTGGAAAAATAATGAACTTTTTTCAAACTAGGACACTACCCGGTTGGGATGGCGCTGGCCGTGCCGCTTGACCGTAGGCACACATTCGTTTATATTCGTAATGAATACAAATGACGGAGCGCGATCATGGCTAAAACACTCACCATGCGGCTGGACAATGAAACCTACGAAACGTTTGTCCAAGCCGCCCAAGCCGAGCGGCGGTCGCTTGCCAACCTGGTGGAAACGGCGGCGCTGCGGCAAATTCAGGAGAGCCGCTTCGTGGATGACGCGGAGATGGCGGAAATCCTCTCACGGCCTGGGCTCGTGAAGCGTCTCAAAGCGGGTTCCCGGGATGTCCAAAAGCGAAGAGGCAGGTTCGTTCCAGCCGTATAGGATATTCGAGACGAGGGGTTTCCTCGCCGATCTCGCCGGCTTGGGCGTCGTCTCACAGAGGCGGCTCGAAGCCAAGCTTCGTGATTACGTTTACCCGATTCTTCGCCAAACCCCTCATTCCGGTTCGAATATCAAACGACTGAAAAATTGGGACCCGCCAACTTGGCGCTACCGAGTGGGCGATTGGCGCTTCTTTTACGAGATCGATGAGAAGCAGCGCATCGTTTTCATGACCGCCGCCGATCACCGCAAGGAAGCCTATCGCTAAGCGCTCACCGAGGAGTGCCTGTGCCACCGTTAAGAAGCCCGATCCGGCCACGGGTTGGACGCGGGGACGGAGATGGGTGGCTGGCGCATGGCGAGCACAGCCATGCGACTCTAAATCCTTGCCGCGGGCGCGGGTATTTTCCATGGGCTCATCGAAGGACATCATTTCGAGCCCCGCTACCTTGATAATGTTTCGAAATGCAGTGCTGCGTTCGCCCTGCGCCAGCCTGCCCACTTGGCCGCGCGCGTGCCATCGGGATAGTAATAATAGTTGGTCGCGGTGCTGGAAGTGCAAGTGCCATCCGTTCCCTGAACGCAGGTCAGGCGGTTTTCCGTGTCGTAGACGAGCCCGCGCGTCAGGGTGTTGGTGGTCAGGAACGGGTAGCGCGGACCTGTCCTCTAGGTCCGCGGCACTTTGTTGTCATTTCGGGAAGAACCGCGGACCTACAAAACAGGTCCGCGCTACTCGCTGATGGAAGAACGCATCCACAGCCTGCGGGTCAAGGATGTGCAGTGCGATGAGCTTTGGGGATACGTAGGTATGAAGGAAAAGACGAAGGCTAAGAAGGGTAGCGACGACGCCACAATCGGCGATGCTTGGACATTCGTTGCAATCGAACGCTACAGCAAGCTGGTCCTCGCATGGCACCTTGGACGCCGAACAGAGCGCGATACCGTAGCCTTCACGGAGAAGTTGGCTGCGGCCACTCAGGGAAGTTTCCAAGTAACGACCGATGGCTTCGCCGCCTACAGGGATGCCGTTGTATTGAGCCTTGGAGCGCAAGGCGTGGACTTCGCGCAATTGGTTAAACTCTATGCCGCGAATCCTGAAAGCGAAACCCGCTACTCCCCCGCCGAGTGCATCGGATGCAAAAAGGTTCCGGTGTTCGGAAGTCCCGACCCGAAGCAGATTAGCACCTCGCATGTCGAGACACACAATTTGAGTATGCGGATGTCCATGCGACGGCTCACCCGGTTGACTAATGCGTTCTCGAAAAAGTGGGAGAAGCTTTACGCTATGTTGGCGCTCTACTTCGCCCATTATAATTTCTGCCGGGTCCACCAAACCCTGAGAGTAACGCCCGCAATAGAGGCAGGAATCAGCGACCATATTTGGGAAATCAAAGAACTCTTGGTAGCAACGGCATGATTCGCTTGTTATGCCGCTAACTTTCTTCCACCAAATCTCTTGTTTCCTCAAGAAATTAGTGGTCGAATACGCGGAATGAAAACCTTGACTTTGACCATGCTCGTAGCAATCAGCTTGATTTTCGAGCATCCAGGGAGCGCCCAAAAT
>JBEKQO010000180.1:0-25751 GCA_049519635.1 Terriglobia bacterium
CCCCGCGCAGCTTGCGGCTGCAAGCTGCGCGGGGTGCGGGACTTGGAAATAATCAGGACGGCCTTGCAACGGCGGGGCTAAAGCCCCGCCCTTCCAGAGTCGTGGTGAGAAATCCGGGCTAGCGGCATCCTTCCTCCGCGCCGCGCATCCGAATCTCTGCCCAAGGAAGACTCACCCAATTCTGATTGATCACGCGGTCGGAGGTCGAGGGTCCGCGGCCCTTCTGTTGCGAGAACCGGGAAAGTCAAAGTCCAGGACAGCGCCGCCGACCTCCAAGGCGGAGGTCGGCGCTACTAGGGGTCAATGGCTGCATGAAGAAATCATGTGACTCTGGCTTAGGTGTAGTTCAGAAAATAAATCGCGCCAGCAGATACCAGGTATTATTTCCGCTCGCGTTGCGACCTGCACCATCATAGTCGGTTGCGGCGCCGTTGAAACGGGTATACCCGGTGTATTGGACGCCAAGCTGAATATTCTGCATGGGAAAAAACGAAAAGTTGGCGATGTAACCGGCGCCTCGAGGGTTGCCATTGGCGCTGCCGCTTATCGCACTCTGTGCATACAGCAAGGGGTCGACAGTCCCACCGGTATCGAACCAACCGACGGTTCCAGAAAGACGATTGCCGAAATGGTACTCGGCATTGGTGAAGATTGTGTCCAAGTGGTGGTTGCTCTGCTGTGCTCCCAACGCAGCATAGGTTGCGGCCAAGGCTGAGTTTTCGCGGATGTACGTGCCGCGCAGCGAAAGCACGTCTTTCCTGAACAACGTTCGATCAATCTGGAAGTCCGCTGCATAATCCGTGTATTTGTCCTCGAGGCCGACGACTGCGCCGGGGGTGGACGCCATGTGCATTCCATAGGCGCCGACTTCATACTGTGTCTTCGGTGTTAATTGCTGCCAGGCGACGCGCCAGTACGGGGCAACCCCGCGGATGTTGTAGGCACCGCTTCCGGGATTAGGCTGGGAAACGCCCACGTGATCCGAGCGATAAATCGCTGCATCCGCATACAAATGATTGTCCCACATGGCGTAGCCACCGATTCCCGCGACGTCCTGCGCCAGAGGGCCGCTAATGATGGGAGCGGCCGTGGGAGTCGGTGCGGAATCGCTCGCGATCCACGGGAAACCCCATGCCGGCGTAGAATTCCAAAGGTCCTCGACGCCCGGATTGTTATTGAGGTTTACGCCGTAAACGAGCTCCTTGCCGCCAACATTTCTCTTATTCGCGTAGCGGATATCGGTATTATCGATGCTGAAATGATCGTCCTGGGCATCATAAGTTATTTGCAGAAAACTTCCGACGTGGTCTGCCCAGGCCCCCGCAAGAAACACCGACACGTCTTGAGGAAATTCAAAACTGCCGTTCTGAGTCCCCGGCTGAGGGGTTTTCGTCGCA
Source organism: Terriglobia bacterium (assembly GCA_049519635.1). GTDB lineage: Bacteria > Acidobacteriota > Terriglobia > UBA7540 > UBA7540 > Bog-366. The sequence continues at coordinate 1,398 of JBEKQO010000180.1, forward strand.
GTCAATGAGGTCTCAAACATGGCGGAAAGGGGCAGTGAGGAGAGAATATCCAGCCCGGCATGCCGCTTGGTTGAATCGTCCGTGACCCCTTTCTTCTCTTTATCCTTATCAACGTAACCGAGGAGCTTGAACTTGCGTCCCGCGGGGTTAAGCTCCGGAGGTGTGTAGTGGCAGCCACTGCACGGCAACCCTGTCTGGCGCGCGTAGCTCGGAACCGCTCGTACGCTGGTCGGATTCAGTGTGGCTAGAAAGGCGACAGACAGCGCGGGAACTGACGCAAGCAAAGGAATCAGCACTTTTTTCATACGGGACTCTCCTTATCTCCCCGATGGGGAGCAAAATCATTCGCCGTAGTTGAAACCTACGGATCGCGACGATGAAAGGTAAGGGCGGTTCGCGAACCGCCCCTACGCCAGATTGACGTGGAGTCGAAGGGTTCGACCCCTTTGCCTGCAAAATACGTTCTATCTCACCGAATACTTGGGCCCCGGCCGCGCCGGAGGCTGATAAGGCGGTTGGGCGATGGCGCGGTAAAAGGCGATAACCGCGTCGATGTCGTCTTGACTGAGCGTCTTTCCCCACGGAGGCATGGAAGCTGACTTTCCTGCCGCGGCTCCTCCGAGCGTGATGACGTTGCGCATGAAATCGTCACTCAGCGCGTTCAACGTGACGCCATCGTTGCCCAGCGGAGGGTTGGGATTCAGGTTTGAGCGGTTTGAGGGGCCGGCGGGCGTCGAATCCGCATGGCACCAAACACAATACTGATAGAACACGCGCTTACCTTGGGCTTGCTGATAGTTGAGCGGAATGGTCTTCGAAGAGTCGTTCCAATCCGGCTCGCTGTCGTAAGCTCGCGCCAGGGGATCGGGCGCGGCCGCAGCGTGGTTTTGGCGGCAAGAAGTGGCCGAACCTGTAATCAGGATGAGGGCAAGTATGACGAGGAGTGCATGGCCAGGAGTGGCTGCGCTACTGGTGGTAGCGCCGGCCTTTAACCCGGCACGTGGAGTTTCAACATTTTGAAAGCGCACAATCGAAAATCTCAGCCCTCGCCCCCTTGGGGGAGAGGGTGGACCGCAACCGGCGCATTCATCAGCCGGGGTGGGACGGGTGAGGGGGTCTGCGTGTGGCGCTCCACTCCCCAGCGACGGGAACAAATGGTTGATGTGGTTCCGCGACGGGGAAAACCCGTGGGTAGAAGCTGGCGAGCTTCCAAAGACAAAGGGCATGGTTCGATTCAAATGCACGGTTTTGACCCCCTCACCCGTCTCGCCGCGGCTAGAGAAAACGCCGCGTCGATCCACCCTCTCCCCCAAGGGGGCGAGGGTAAGGGAATTCACAGCGATGGCCGATGCACGCACGGATCTACCAGCGCCAAGGTCGGTGTCGATTCCCGGCCCGCAAGATATATACACCGGTGCCGGGCTAAAGCCCGGCGCGACAACGGTATTGGGCAGTCGAAGTTTCATTGGCCCCTCCCGGCCGAACCGCCGGCAGGGGTGGGGGCACTCTGTTTAAGTGTCATCAGATAGGCGGTCAAGGCCGTGCGCTCCTCGTCAGTAAAATCTCGATGGGGCTCGATCACGTCAGGCTGTAGAGACTGCGGGTTCTTGAGCCATTCCTCGGCCCACGCGGCGTTGATCCAGTTGCCGGCATTGGTCAGATTGGGGCCAACATAGCCACCCGCCGAGCCGATGGTGTGGCACGACTGGCACTGATACTTCACTTCATAAAGTTCCTTGCCGAGACTCGCCAGTTGCGGCGTGAATTGTTGGGAACCGGCCTTGGCCTGGTTCACCGCGGGAGTCTGCATCGCCATGCTCAGGTAATCCGCCAGGACTGAAACCTCTTCGTCGGTCATATTGAATTGCGGCATGCGGAACGTGAGCGTCGGACGCAGGGTTTGAGGGTTCTTCAAGAACTCGGCAATCCACTTCTTCTGCGCGCGGCTGCCTTCGTTGGTCAGATCGGGCGCAAGCGTTCCACCGTAACCGTTAAACCGATGGCAGACGTAGCATTTGTAACGCTCGTAAAGTTCGCCGAACGTCCCGCCGGGGCGGAATTGCGGGTGGGCGGCGGGGAGAATCAAACCCTCCAAGCCGGCCGTCGCGGATTTCCCCGTCATGCTCAAGAGCACCGTGGTAAGGGCATCCAGGTCGCCGGGTGCCAGTGAATACTGCGGCATGCGTGCGGCCACATTCACTGTCACCGGATCGGTAATCTTGGCTTCGATGTAGGCGACGGGTGTGCGGAGAATCTTCGAATTGCCGAATTCCAATTGCGAAACGGTCTTGCTGCCCAGACTCGCCAAATCCGGTCCGAAGTCGGTCTGTGGCGACATGCCCTTGATGACATGGCAACTGGAGCAACCCTTTTCTGCGAATAAACGCCGCCCAAGCTGGATCTCATCGGACTTTGGCGCCTCCAACTTGGGCGCATCGCTGAGCAGGCTGGGGTCAGTCAGCTTCGACTGGATATACTGCGAGATGAGATAGAGATCCTGGTCGGACCATTGATAGCGCGGCATCTGGGAGTGGGGCAAATACGATTGCGGATCGCGCAGCCAGGCGGCCAGCCAGTCGGGATTCACTTTGCTTCCCACTTTGGTGAGTTCCGGCCCAATATCGCCACCGATCAATTTGGTCTCGCCAGCGCGCGTGACCGCCAGCGAATGACAGGTGGTGCAGAACATCTGCCGGAAGCGTGTCTCGCCTTGATCGACCAGGTCGGGCCGTTTTTCCCACGCCGCCACTGTCTTGGGATCGAACTTGTAGGGAGGAATGGGTGCGCTTGCGAGCGTGCTGAGGTAACCGGATAGTGCGCGCAGTTCCTTATCGTTCAGCCGGAACTTGGGCATGCGCGGCTCGTCTTCACTGACGTAGCCGTTGACGAGCACGCTGCCATCGCTCGCGGTGATGGTGCGAGGGTCTTTCAGCCACTTATAGATCCAGGCACGGCTGACCTTGGTTCCGATGTTTGTGAGGTCAGGAGCCAGCATCGGGGGCCGCTCCACTCCTTGCAGGTGATGGCAGCCGACGCAATTGAGCGTGGCAAGAACCTTGCGGCCGCGATCGAGGCGCGGTGTCTGGGGCAGTTCGGAGCGATGGCAAACCCCGCAAGAAGCCTGGATGTACCGGACCGGCAAGATCGGTTGCTCCCAGGCGAGTGTGGTCTCATGCGCGTCGCGAACCTCCGTCGCCAGACCTTGGCCGCGATGGCAAACCACGCATCCCCAGTCCCGCACGCGGTGAGGAATGGCCGGATGCGCGCGAAAGGGTTGCGGCACGGAAGCGTCCGCGAGACTGAGCCGCGTGATGCCTTGATGGCACGTGGTGCATCGATCGACGACTTGCATTTGCGGAAGCCAGATTTGATCGATCTCAGGATGAAAGTCGGCCAACAGGCGCTTGGTATCCGGTCGCGACTCGGCGAAACGGACGTAATCCCTCTCGTAGCGTCTCCAGGCGCTCAGGTAGTCGCGAACCGGCGAGATGGCAAGGACAGCGAGGAATACCACGCTCGAGACCGCGAAGATCACACGCAGGCGTTTTGTGACTTTTCCCATGTCTTCAGCAGGCATTTCATCTCCAAGGCCAGACCCATGACCAACCCGGCCCCCGGAAAAAAGTCCCGACCGCCGTGAGCGTCAGGGCGACGACGATAAACCAGGTCATTACCCACCACGGCAGCGGCCGCGACCCCAGGAATTTCTGGAATCGCGAGTCGCTGGCGGGATGGAAATAAGGGACCAGACCGAGCGCTCCCATTACCGCGGTGGGAACCAGCACGGTCCACGCGTCGTAAAGGGCGAGCAAAACAAACAGTGCGGCGAAGATTCCCCCATAGATCAGCAACTGTCGTCGGCCGCGATGCGCCCAGAGCGGCTCGCCTTCAATATTCACGTCGAAGTAAGGGATGACGACGAGCGCCAGCACCACCAGCGTGGGCAGCAGAACTCCGGCAACGAGCGGCGGGAAGTAGTGGAGCAATTCCTGAAGCCCCAGAAAATACCACGGCGCCTTGGCGGGATTGGGGGTCAGGAGCGGGTTGGCCAGTTGCTCCAGCGGTGCGTCCCAGAAGAGCGCCAGCCCGACCAGAACGATGGTGAGAATTTGAAACGCGATCGCTTCCCGCAGGATGACGTGCGGGAAGGACATGAGCTGCGGACCCGTCTCCTCTTTAACCTTGGCGGACACTTTGCGCGTGATAAACACAACGCGTCTTGGCTGCCGCACGGCGTCCGAGCTTAAACCCGCTTCGTAACTGTTTTTCTCACTCATGATCGTCTCGCACCGTCAGTCCGCCGTCCTTTTGAATTCTCCAGAAATGCATCCCGATCAGGCCCACGGCAGCCAGCGGCAGGATGACGCAGTGAAGAACGTAGAAACGCAACAGCGCGTTCTGCCCAATGATGTGGCCGCCGAGCAATAGGAAACGAATGGGCCGCCCCATCACGGGAACGTAGCTGATGATGTTGGTCCCCACGGTGATCGCCCAGAAGGCCAGTTGATCCCAGGGAAGTAGATAACCCGTGTAGCTTAGGAAAAGGGTGACCATCAATAAGCCCACGCCAATCACCCAGTTGAACTCATGCGGAGGCTTGTACCCACCTCGATAGAACACATGGAACATGTGCCAGAACACCGCCACCACCATCGCCTGAGCCGCGAGGCGGTGAAGATTGCGCAGAAAGACTCCATTGGACACCACGTAAATCAAATCTTTCATGTCGCGGTAGGCGTCGGGGACGGCGGGATGGTAATAGAACATCAGCAGTACCCCGGTTATCGCCAGCACGACGAAGAGGAAGAACGAAATCGACCCGAGGTAATAAGTGGCCCTGACGCTCAGGGATTTTTCGCGCACCTTTACGGGCATCATGTGCAGCCCAAGATTGCCAAACACCGCCAGACTGCGGGTGCGATTGGTGCGCGCCGGGCCGCGCCGGAAGATCGAGCGCCAGACGCGGGTCTGCCGAAGCTGTTCGAGCCGTTGATGGGTCCAGGCGGTTGTGGCCATGCGTCCTCAGACTTTCAAAATCTCTGTTTCCTTGACAATTTCGAGCTTGTCGACGACAAGAGACCCGTCCTCACTCAGCAGCAGGGAAAAATGGGGAAGCGGCCGCGGAGCAGGCCCGGCGAGCACGGTTCCCGTTTTCTGGAATTTGCTCCCGTGACACGGGCAGGCGATCTGGTCGGATTCGGGCTTCCATTGCGTGATGCAGCCGAGATGCGTGCACACCGCGGACAACGCCCACATCCCCTTGTCCGTCCGGACGATGTAAACCTGCTGGTCCTGAAGGTAAGTGACGGAATTCACCGGGTAGTCGTCCGGCGAGCCGGCGCGAAAGGTGGTGGGCGGCTCAAACAGAACGTTCGGGGACGCGTACTTCACCGTCACCACGGCGGCGCCTAGCCCCGCGATGGCCAGAGCACTACCGGCGATTTCATTGAAGAAGTCGCGCCGGGTTACCGCGTTGTTTTCTTCCGGCTTTCCCGGAGCCTTGGGCTCATCGGACATATTGACTCTCCCTGGTCATTTCCTGTGCGCCTTCCGGGTCGTGGTCAAAGACCTCAAAACTTTCCATGGTGATGGTGTGCGCCGGGCAGCGCTCCGCGCAGAGTCCGCAGCGGACGCAGATGGTTTCGTCTTTCACCATCACGGAGCCTTCCGCGGCGGTAAGTTCGTCGAGCGTCAGGTGCTGGAAAGTGATCGGGTCCGTTCGGACAGTCGCGGGGATTTGTGGAATATCCATAATGGATTTGCCCAGTTGGCTGAGCGGCACCAGTTGCAGGCAATTTTCCGGGCAAACGTCCACGCAACCGCCGCAAAGAATGCACTCCGACCCTTTGCTTTCGTTGCCGTCGAAAATCGTATTGATCCAGCACTTGAGGCAGCGGGAAGCCTCCTCGCGAGCCTGCTCCTCGGTATACCCGATCTCCACTTCCGCCACGCCCGTGCGGCGTTCCAGCGGAATCGTGGGGACGGTGAGCCGCGAGTATTCGTCGTAGCCCGCCGCCATCTGATGATGATCGAGCACCGTAATTTGCACGTAGCGAGGTTGGGGCTTCCACTCGGCGCCTCGCAGGTAACGGTCGATTTCCTCCGCGGCCTTCTTGCCGTCAGCCACAGCGCTGATGATGAGGCGCGGGCCAAAGGCGATGTCGCCCGCTGCGAAAACGCCCGGCGCCGTGGTTTTGAGCGTCTCGGGATCGATCTTCACCGTACCCTGCCGCGTGGTCTCAACTCCGTCCTGCGGCTTCAGAAACGAGAGGTCGGAGGTCTGTCCGATGGCCAGGATCGCGGTGTCAACATCGAGAACGCTTTCGGTTCCGGGCTCGAAAGCGGGATTGAAGCGATGCTGGGCGTCGAATACCGAAGTGCAGTGAATTGTCTCGAGCCCCGTAAGCTTCCCGTTCTTACCGACAAACCCCCGGGGGCCGCGCGAGGGATGAATTTTCAGGCCTTCGTCGAGGGCCTCGTCAATCTCTTCCTCGAAGGCCGGCATTTCGGCACGCGATTCCAGGCACACCATGTGAACTTCCCGTGCTCCCATACGCAGAGCGGTGCGGGTCACATCCATCAACTCCTTCATGGCCACATCGCGTTCCGAGTCGGAGAGCCGGTCAGGAAGCAGGGATCTGCTGAGTGCGTCGAGGGTTTGGGATTGCTGCTGGCGCAGCGCCGTGCGCGCTACGTCGATCGCCACGTTGCCTCCGCCGATCACCACCACGCTGCTGCCGATCGAAAAGCGGTAGCCGAGGTTCGCGTTGAGCAGAAAGTCCGTGCCGGTGATGACGCCGTCGAGATCGCGCCCCGGAAGCATCAATTCGCGGCTGCGGTGCAGTCCGATGGCCAACAGAATTGCCTTGAACCCTTCCGCGCGCAGGTCGTCGAGGGAAAAATCGCCCAGGCGGCTGTTAAGGCGCAAGTCCGGTCCCAGGGCGAGAATCTCGCGCACCTGTGCCTGCACCACGTCGCGAGGCAAGCGATATTCAGGAATCCCCAGGTGCAGCATGCCGCCGGGAACCGGGGCAGCTTCAAAAATGGTGACGGGATAATCCCGCAAGGCGAGGTCATGAGCGGCCGCAAGGCCCGCGGGCCCGGAACCGATCACCGCAACGCGCTCCGGTTGAGTCGCGCGAGGTTTCTCCGGGTGGAGCTCAACCGGATTGCGTGATTCCGGCCCGTGACGCTCTGTGACAAAGCGCTTGAGGGCGCGGATGGAGATTGGAGTGTCAAACTTTCCTCGGCGGCAGGCAGTTTCACACGGGTGGCCGCAGACCCGGCCGCAAATCGAGGCGAGAGGGTTTGGACCGCGGGCGTAACGGTAGGCCTCCTCGTACCGGCCATCCGCGATCAGCGCCACATAGCGGCCGGCTTGCGTGTGGACCGGACAGGCTTGCATGCAGGGAAAGTTCGACTCCAGCCAATCCAGGTCAACGAGTTTTGTTTGCTGTTCACCCACGCTACTACTCCACTCGCTTCGTGTAGCGCGGACCTGTTCTGTAGGTCCGCGGATTTTCTTTGCCCAAATAGATTTCCCTTGCTCGGCGGGTGCGAACCGCGGACCTAGAGAACAGGTCCGCGCTACTTCGGGATTACTTCGACACCGTGATGTCAGCGGTGGCCGATCCACCCGAAACCGAAACCGGTTGCGATGCAGGCTTTCCGGCTTCGCTCCATGTCTTCAGCGTGTAGCTGCCGTCGGGAACATCCTTGATCTCAAAATTTCCATCTTTATCGGTCACGGCGAAATAAGGGGTGGAAACGACCACCACGTAGCCGGACATCTCCGGGTGCACGTTGCAGAGTAGCGGGGCAACCCCAAGATCGTTGAACGTGAACGATTTCTGCTGACCCTGCGGCCAAGTGCCCATGTTGTGCGCAAGCTTTTTGTTGCGGTCGATCGAGGGCCAGTAAACGTTGTGCCCCACCGGATCGCTGTTCAGGAACTGCACTGTTGTGCCTTTTAGAACGACGAGCACGTGCGGCACAAAGGTCATGTGCTTTTGATCTTCCACCGGGGCGTTCGCTGGCGGAGTAAACGTCTTGCCAGGAATAGCGTCAACATAGACGGCGATGTCTTGGGCAGACCGCATACCATGGGCGGTGACTTTGCCCTTGATTTGCCCGGCAGATGCCAGGGCTCCGAAAATAAGCAACACGACGGCAAGTGCAACAACCTGGTATAGATTCTTCTTCATGTATTCACCTCAAATTCAAGATTGCGGCGGTTCTTCAACTACCCCGTGACGAGCGACAGCGCCAGCCTTTGCCTAAAAGAGCAACTGCGCTATGAGTGGAGGATAAGTGGGGATAAGGAGTCGGGTCAGTGATGGGTAACCACACGCGTTGTGATGCGCGTCACATCGGAGTCGCAATATCGGACATTAAGGCCGACTACCAACGGCTTTCTGACTTAATTACCGCCAATATTCGCTTTTTGTTGATTTTTTCGCTAGGTTGGATGTTGCGCCTTGCAACATAATAGCGTGAGCAAGGTGACCCCATGTCTGATGAAGCACCACGCGGCCCCTACAATTTGAAGGTCATCGACAACTGCTTTGGATGTGTCACAAAGGACGATGGGCTATTCTGCCAACTGCCCCACGCCGCGCTGACCACGCTTAATACTCTTCGCCAAACTACTTTTTATCCCAAGGGAGCACTATTGTTTGTCGAGGGGCAACCGACTCGCGGGCTCTTCCTGATCTGCGCCGGCCAGGCAAAGCTCTACGTTAATTCCGCAGAGGGACAGAGCCTCACGCTGCGGATCGTGGAGCCGGGCGAAGTACTCTGTTTAAGCTCTCTCATTGCCGATGAACCCTACCCGGTCACGGCTGAAACGTTGTGTCCCAGCCAGGTGGGCTTCCTGCCTCGGTTGTCGTTTCTTCAGTTGATGCGTGCGCATCCCGATGTTTCGCTGCGTGTGGCCAAGCATCTCAGCATGGAAATCAATAAGGCGTGGCAGCAGACGCGCATGCTGGCGCTGGCGCCGGATACGCATGCCAAACTCACGCAATTCCTTTTCGGATGGGCAGACAAGCACGGCCAGGCTACTGCTGACGGCCTGCGCATCACCTTGCACATGACCCATGAGGAAATCGCTCGCAACATTGGCGCCTCTCGCGAGAGCGTAAGTCGCATCCTCAGCGATTGGAAGCAACGGGGTGTAATTCTGGTAAGCGGGGGAACTATTACCATCTCCCACCCCAAAGAATTTCGCGAAGCCATGGCACCCGTGCGATCGCGATAGAATCTCTTTTTGCTCTTCTCAGCCCTGTCGCACAGGTGAGCGTTCGGAACGCACACGGCTCCCGCCCGTCCAAGTCGGGTACGAGCCTTTGAACAGCAACAATTTTGTGCCGCTGAATTCCATCCTCCCACAGATCGGAGTCACGAAGCAGACTCTCAAGAACCTCGATGCCATCCCGATGCAGAGCAAACAGGTGACGACTGCATGAGGCGGCGGTGCTACATTACAGACCCGTGTTCGCACTCGGTCTAAACGCTGTAGAATTCAAGCATAGTCCACAACCCCGCATCGTTTGGAAGCATTTTGCCGAAAATTCGGGAACGCGAAGGCAAGGTGGTTGGCAAGCACGCCAGAGGCAGCAACACTCATGAAGAATATAATTGCGGAGCGGTCCGCCGAATGAACCGAATGCAGCAACTTGAGGTCATGAGCCGCCGGCCGGAGGTGTCGGTCCTGATCATAGGGGGTGGCATCAATGGCGTCGGACTACTTCGCGAATTGGCCCTTCAAGGGGTGGATACACTGCTCGTGGAAAAGTCTGATTTCTGTTCCGGTGCAAGTTCTGCCTCTACCCGCGTCATCCACGGGGGACTCCGTTACCTCGAGAACGGTGAATTCCGCCTGGTCAAAGAATCCTTGTTGGAACGAAATCGCCTGCTTAAGAACGCTCCGCATTACGTGCGCCCTCTCCCCACAACCATTCCCATATTCCATTGGACCGCTGGCCTGCTTTCCGCCTTGGGAAAGCTTCTCGGGTTTAGAGTGACACCCCATGAAAAGGGGGCGTTGCTATTCAAAATAGGTTTGTCTTTTTACGACCAGTTTGCCGGTCGCTATAATCCATTGCCCCGGAACAGATTCAGTTCGCGCCGGGCTTCTCTGGCGTTCCGGCCTCAACTCCACGAGGCAATTGTCTGCACGGCCACCTATTACGATGCGTGCATTAGCTATCCCGAACGGCTCGGCTTGGAGTTGGCTCTGGACGCGGAGCGACATTGTTCCGATGTTCAGGCGCTGAACTATGTCCGTGCCAATCGAACGGATGGGGATGCGGTAATTCTGGAGGATGAAGTTTCTGGCCAATCATTTAGAATCAAGCCCAAGCTCGTAATAAATGCAAGCGGAGCCTGGATCGATTCAACCAATCACGCTCTACAGCGCGAGACTCAATACATTGGCGGCACTAAAGGATCGCACATCGTAATTGACCATCCGGAACTCGTGCATGCTACACAGGGCCAAATGCTTTACTTCGCCAATGCGGACGGACGTATCTGTATCTTCTATCCCGTTTACGGGAAGGTCATCGCCGGCTCAACAGACATTCCCGTTTCTGACCCCGAGACGAGGATTTGTGACGAAGATGAGGTTGACTACATTCTGGAATCCATCCGGCGAGTTTTTCCTGCCATTCGATTGGACCGATCTCACATTATTTACAGGTTTTGCGGAGTACGCCCATTACCCCACAGCAACTCCTTTACTCCGGGAGACATTAGTCGGGACCATATTTGCGCGATTCTCCCCGCGGGAAATGGATTCTCATTTCCGATCTATTCCCTAATCGGAGGGAAGTGGACCACCTTTCGCGCGTTTGGTGAACAGGTGGCTGACAGGATTCTCGCGCACTTGGGTAGGCCCCGCCGGGCAAAGTCCGAAGATATGCCCATTGGTGGCGGTCGGAACTACCCGCAGAGCGCGGCAGAAAAGAGAGAATGGCTGGCTTCTCTAAATGAGAGATATGGACTGCCGATGGAGCGTTTGGCAATATTGCTGGATCGATATGGGGCTCGCGCCAGGGACGTCGCCGAGTTCATATGCACCGCAAGCGATGAGCCCCTCCGTGCTCTACCCGAGTACAGCCGGCGGGAAATTCTGTTCATGGCTGTTCAGGAGAAAATTGTCCACATGGATGACTTGATCTTGAGAAGGACCATGATGGCGCTCTTGGGTAAATTGAGTTTTGATTTATTGGTTGAATTGGAGGGTTTGCTGGCATCGGTGCTGGATTGGCCGGAGGCGAGAACGCACCGGGAAATAGCAGACACGGTGAGGCTCGTGGAAAAATTCCACGGCGTAAGGCTAGCAGAAGCGCAAAGATGAATTACAAGCCGCCCTTATACTTCTAACCCATCAACTGGCCGCCGCTCACATTAATCACCGCACCAGTAATATAACTGGCATCCTCCGAGGCCAGGAACGCTATGGGGCCCGCCACCTCTTCCGGCCGGCCGAAACGCTGCAGGGGAGTCTGGCGAATCCATTCCTCCTCGCGCCCTGCCATGCGATCCAGGAGCAAGTCGGTGACGATTCGCCCTGGCGCCACCACGTTTATTGTGACCCCACTCGCGCCCAGTTCCTTTGCCAGGGAAAAGGTAAACCCCAGTAGCCCTGATTTTGCGGCAGCGTAGTGGGCATGATTGTTTGATCCCGTATAGGCCACCTGCGATGAAACATTGATGATACGACCCCAACGGCGCTCCTGCATGGAGGGAATGCACTCACGCGCATAACGAAAAGCTGACCCCAAGTTAACCGCCAGAGATTGGTCCCAATCTTCATCTTTCATATTGGCGACCGGCCCATCGGTCATCTCTCCCAGGCTGTTTACTAGAATGTCAATTCTGCCAAGTCCGGAAACGGCTTCCTGAACGGATCGCTTGATCGTGCCTGGGACGAGCACATCGGCTTGCACGGCCAGGGCGCGCTCGCCGCCGGTTTGAATCTGCTGAACAACTTCCTTCGCCTGGTCGAGGTGACTCCGGCATAACACCGCAACGGCTGCGCCCCTCGCAGCCAAGGCCAGGCATGTGGCGCGCCCAATGCCCCGCGATCCTCCCGTAACCAGAGCTACACGGCCCGCAAGGCTTTTGTCCACGGAATTGACCTCAGCATAAATGTGATAAATCCGTTCCCGCTATTCACGCTGCAAATCGGCGGGGGATCCGCCACAAGAGTTCACGTTGTCTACAGCGTCAAAGCTGCCAACTCATCGAAATCAGTCCTCAGGTGCTCGTAAAGATTGCGATACACCCTGAAAATGTCCCGGTACTTCAGATGATTCTCCATATTCGGCTCATATCGTGTTTCTAGCCGAACCATGTCGCGTAACGCACCACCGAAATCAGGATAAAGGCCCAAACCCAACCCAGCCAGGACCGCCGCGCCAAATGCGGCTCCTACGGGCGCCTGGGGCAATTGAACGGGCATGCCGAGCACGTCAGCCTTGATTTGATTCCACAGGGAACTGCGCGTACCGCCTCCGACCGAGCGCATTTCACTTACTTGAATTCCAGCGCGTCTGGCCACCTCCACGTTATGGCACAAAGCAAACGCGGTGCCTTCCAAGATCGCCCTCACCAAGGCAGCTTTGGGTGTCGAGAGAGAGAGTCCGAAAAACACGCCTCGGGCCTGAGTATGCCAAAGGGGCGATCGCTCTCCCGCCATGTAGGGCAAGAAAATCACGCCGCGGCTCCCCACGGCAACCTGAGCCGCTTGCTCGGTGAGGAGATTATAGGGATCCGCGCGCTGCCCCGCACCCCTCGAAATTTCTGCCCCTCCCAGTTCGTCACGAAACCAACGCAAGCTGGCGCCGGTAGCGACCATGGCTCCCAGGAGAAGGTGGACTTCCGGGATAGCGTGCCGCATGGCGATGAAGGCTGGCTCCGTAAGACCTTCGTGGTTGGGCATGATAAGGACTGTCGACGTCCCCGTCATCTCGGCTGACACGCCCGGTTCCGCCGCTCCCACTTCCAGCGCCGCCGCCGCGCTATCGACGGTACCCACCATGACCGGGGTTCCCGGCCTCAGCCCCGTGGCCTCGGCTGCCGCGGCGGTAAGCACTCCACAATGGTGATGGCCGGTTCTTACCTCGGGGAATTGCCCCGGCTCAATCCCGCAAACATCGCAAATCGGCTTGTACCATTGATCGGTGGAAGCATCACGGAGCTGCAACAGCGACGCGTGCGCTGAATCAAGACTAAACTCACCTGTCAGGCGATGGTTGATATAACCATTGACCTGAACAAACTTGAACGTTTGTCCCAAGAGTTGAGGCTCATGCTTCTTGAGCCAAAGCAACTTCGGCGCGACGTAGAAGGCGTCCGGGCGGTTGCCGGTCACCCGGTAAATCGTCCCTTCCCCGAGAGTCTCATCGAGTTGTTTCGTTTCTGCTTCGGCCCGACGGTCCATCCAGATCATCGCGGGTCGTAGGGGAGTCCCCGTGCGGCGGACGGGAAGCAAAGCGGGAGCCTGTGAACTAACTGCCAGGCCAAGCACTCTGTCTGCACCATTAGGGATGGCCCCGAGCGCCTGTCGCGTAGCCAAACAGACGGCCTGCCACCAGTCTTCGGGGCTTTGCTCCACCCATCCCGGACGAAGGTGATGAAGCCCATATTCGGATCGACCTAGAGCCTGGAGCCGCCCACTGGGGCTGACGAGAGCGGCCTTTGCCCCCGTGGTTCCGACGTCAATCCCCAATAGCATTTCGTCCATGGGAATCTCCCTCGAAGAATGACCGAAGAGTCGTCAGGCAGTAACCATTCTGGGTTGGGGCACCTATTTCCTAACCGTCCCTGAGAACGTCACATACTTCTTAGACGCAGACACCCCAGATGGCGGCTCACATCGTGCTCTTCGCCCCAGGGCATTGCCGGGTGGCCATTTGAGCAAAAGCGAGGACATAGTTTGAAATGGTTCCGACCATCCACGCGATCCCTTCCACCAGACTCCGCTAGTGTGGTGTCCCGGATAAGATTTGACAATGGCATGTTGCAAGGACCCCCTCACCCCCGGGCCCCTCGGTCGCCACGGCCACCGAGGGGAGGATGGATTTTATTGCCCTCGCCCCTTTCGCCAGCCGGGCCGGGTCGAGGGGGTCTCGCCTATTGTCAATTCTTACGTGGGACGCCCCGCTAGTGAGCGCTGCGTGACCCGGCGACCCACTCTTTGATGTCGATCAGCGGCCCCCTCGGGTTAATGCACTCAATGAAGCCTCGATAGTCGCTGTGCGTCTGTTGACGAACCCGCGGGGCAAGGCAACATTCCCAGCGAGCGACAGCGGACGCGGGAATCGTACTGGGTGGGCACTTCGTCGGATGGGGAACGAAAAACGCCCATCCACACCATAATCCGGCCATAACAGCAGCGCCGGTTGACGGCTAGGCGACTTCGCATGCCGAATCCCCAACAGCGCCGGAACCATCTGCCGGGCCACAACTCGCAGTGCGACGCGCGAACGATTTCATTTGCGACCAAAGGAGGGCGAAGTTGCCAAATAGCCGGCGCCTCGATGCCCAAAGAAAGGGTCTGGCGTGGAGTCAACCGGTGGCACAAGACCATTACGCTTTGTTCAGGACAAAGTCGTGCACCTCGCAGTAGCCGTTGTAGCGCAGGCGATACCTAAAGCTGCCGGAAGCGTATTTCGCCGTGTTCCATGCCGCCATATGGTACCCGGCTTCACAGATGGCGTTCGAGATCACTTCCAGGTTATTGCCGTTCGGATCGAGGATCTCTACCAGCGCCCATCCCCTTTCCGGGACGCTGAACTCGATGGCTAATCGCGGATTGTTGGCGTTGGGATAGTGCTGGTTGAGCACACGGGTCGTCGGATTGGCGGGAATGCGGAGTTTCTTCTCGCTCACCCTGCTGTAGTCGAAGGGCTCGTTGCAGAGATGCCAAAGCGGCTCTTTGGTGCGCTGCTGGAGGTAAAATGATCTGAGCGGCGTGCGGGTGAAGCTCGTGAGCGGACGGCGGACGGCGATACCATCCTGCCACTCATACACGGGAATATGCATCGGATTCATCACCCCGAGCTTGCCGCGCTCCATGGCAATGTGGAACAGCCCGAAATTCCCGGGCTCATGACCGCCCAGCCAATGGCCCACGATGTCGACAAGGTAGGGGCTTTTGCCGAAGATGACGATGTTCGTCATGTAGTCCCAGGCTCTCCCCTCGTACCTGTTCTCGTTGCCCAAGGGGTTCGGCCCCCAGTTGAAGTCGCCGTCGTGGCCGTAGATACCCTCGATAATATGCAGTCCCATGGGGGACGCGGCATGATTGTCGATAGTCCGGTGCGCCCACAATTCCATACACAGGGCAGTGTAATAGTAAGCATCATTGTACGCGGGATCGTTCCGCGGCACATCGGGGGTATCCCATCGGGGAATCGTGCCGGTGTGCCGTTGGAAGTTCGCTCCGACGACCTCGCGAGCCTGGGGGTGGATGCACTCCTTATTAATCAGCTTCCCCAGTTTTTGCAGCGAATCGATATCGGGCCACTTGCCGCAGTATTGCTGGAAGGGTGCAGCATGGCTACCCTGCCAGTTCTTGGAGGCGAGGGTCAAACCCATTTCGTGAGCCTTGAATTTTGCCACGTTCAGGTTCCATGAATTCGGCGCATTAAAGGGCCACAGGTAAGGGAGTTGTGTATGCACCACGCCGCCGGGAACCTCTTTCCAGACAAATGCCTCGGCATCATTCGCATCATCCCTTGTGGCAATGGTGTTTTTTACCGGGCTAACCGTCGCCCCCACCCGATGGCCCATCGCGACGTAGCCGCGGGGTTCGATCACACCGCCGCCATTGGTATCGCGCGTATGCATCCTGCTGCCCGCGACGCCCAGTTCCTGCAAAGATTCGAACAGGCCCTCGACGAAGAACACGTCGGTGGCAATGCCCATCGTGTCCTCAAGGGTTAGTCCCCTTTTTTTATCGACTGCGTCGTGAGCGGTGAGATTCGGCTTGGCCGCGATGTTGTAAGTCACCGGAATGCCGGTAGGGTCCATGGGAACGAATACCGACCGTCCAAAATCGAGTCCGACCCGCTTGCACGCGTCTGAATTCGTCTTGCAATCCACCTGCGTCCGCAGGATGAAGACCGCTTCCGGGTGCTGTTCCACAAACGGATGCACACCAAAATATCCGGACGGTTTCGACTCGGTGGCAAAAATGGGAGCCCGGCCGATGAGACCCACGCTGCCACACAGCAATGACGAAGACTTAAGAAAATTCCTTCGAGTGAACATATAAACCCCATCTCTTCAATGGCACGTCACTCCGCTTGGTGCCCATCGATGACCTGCCAGCGGCGTAAGCCAGGATTTCCTTTTTCCCATCCTGGGCTTTATCGATTCCACCCAGGGTTACCATTATGAAAACCGACGATTGTCGCCGATTCGAGATGCAGGGTCAACCCAATATAGGATGACCCGACTTGAATCGACAGCGCAGATGGGGAATAATTTCGCGGCGAGATAGAGTTGGAATCGGAAAATCTGGATAAATGCAAGATATGTCCTTTTGAGAGTAGCTCAACAATGGACTTTTTCCAACGGTTCGATCACCGTGGCGCCCATTTTTTTTCAAGGCCCCATTGCCGCGCGCATCCCGACGATCCGCTTGGCTTCTGAATAACTCCCTTTCTTTTCATCAACATCTTGGAGGGAAGGGTTTAACTTGTTTGTTTTCATGAATATCATGGAGAGGCGAAAAGTGGACATTTTTTCTATATGTGTTTTCAATAACTTGCGGTACTTTTCCCTCAATTTCCACCCTCTTTTTTTTCACGACCCTGACCATCGCAAAATCAGTTAAACCTCTTAATTTCAATGACATCGATTTCTGCAGAGTTTTCGCAATTCATCGCTAACCTCTTTCGTTTCTGGTACATCATGGGGAGCCGCGCCCTTTTTTCCTCCCCTTTCCCCGTATTTTGAGCTAAATATCTTGATTTGAATGAGATAGGACTTTATGGCATTTTGGCGCTAAACAGCTAACCCCTTTTGTTTCTGACACATCTTGGAGAGCCGGGATAATCGGACCATCGGACCATCGGACCATCGGCCCATTTTCGATTTTCGATTGCCGATTTTCGATTTGAGATTTGCCACATTCGGTCGCCAATTTGCGATCTGAGATTTGTGCCTCAGTTCCGCGGATTGCTCTCTGCCTGCCACTCGCCTCCGATTACACACAACTGATTTTGTCATCGGGCCATCTAAAAC
Source organism: Terriglobia bacterium (assembly GCA_049519635.1). Lineage (GTDB taxonomy): Bacteria > Acidobacteriota > Terriglobia > UBA7540 > UBA7540 > Bog-366. The sequence goes on from JBEKQO010000180.1 coordinate 18,657, forward strand.
CAACTCCGTGCTCAGCCGATGAACCGATGAGCCGATTTTGGGAGTCTTGCATGCGGACATGGCGGCACCCCACAGAATCCCCAAGCTAGTATATCAACCTACGCTATGAATGTCGAGAGAAATGTGCCAGTGCCAGAGACTACAAGATATCGTTGCCGGAAGGATTGGCGGATCGCGTAGCCACGGTCGCTGCTCTCGTAACCGTGGGCTTTTCCCTTGATGACGGAGGTGAGTAGATGTTCCTAATCCAGGGCGCCAGGGGCTGTTGAAGGGGTCGGGAGATAGGCGCTGGCGAGTTGCAATGATTCCGTCCCGGACAACTCGATGGCAGGGGCATGATCCGTGTAGATCGGCGTGCGAATGCCAGTTGGTTGATGTTCTCAATACGCTACACCTTGAGCCGATTGTGATCCTGAACGAACCAATTCAAGGTCGGACGGTAATTGAACAAATCGAAGAGCCCTCGGACGTCGGATTTGCCTTGGTACTCTTTACGCCTGATGACAGAGGATGCCTCGCGGGTTCAAAGGAAATTCGTTTGCGTCCGAGGCAGAATGTAGTATTGGAGTACGGTTTGTTCGTTGGATGGCTTGGGCGTCACCGCGTTTGTTGTGTTGCACCGAGTTCATCTATCGAGCTACCAAGCGATCTCGCTGGAGTTCTACAACTTCGCTATCAGACGGCCATTACGGAGATTCAGGCTCAAATCAGACAAGAGTTATTTGGTGCCGGATACACATGCTAGCAGGTAGCCATCACGTTCACCCCTTTCGCGACTATGGGTTTTCCTATGTGACGAACCCACAGTCAATTCCCAAGACGAATTGGTCGTGGCTACCACTGCCAAATCAACCGCCCCTTGAACCCTTCTGAACCTGCGGGGAATTCAGGGCACCGTCAAAGTCTAATGGGCTTGAAAGGGACCCCTCACCTGCCTTCCTCCGTCGGGCCCCCTCTCCCTTGGGGAGAGGGGGGACCGCAAGGCGGAGGGTGAGGGGTTTCTTCGCAGGTGGTGCATTCATGGCCATAAGAGGTATGCGACGCCCGCGACTTTGACGGAACCCTGGGAGGGGAATAAGCACGCCTCGCGTTGCCTGCTTTACTTTATGCTATAATGTAAAGCGATGGCGGAAGCGACACTTTCAACCAAGAACCAGATTGTCATCCCACGGGAGGCTCGCGAGGCTTTGCAGTTAAAGCCCGGCGATAAGCTATTGGTGGTGGTTTGTGGAGAGAGGGTCATCGCTCTGCAAAAGCCCAAATCCCATCATGCCGCGATTCGGGGGTTAGCTCGCGGCGCCTATCCCCGCAATTATCTTCAAAAGGAACGCCAGCGTTGGGAATAGACCGTCTCCGCGCCTTTCTTCGGCATCAGCACCGGGTCGCCCTGGATACGAACGTCTTCATTTACCAATTAGAAGCGAACTCCCGATACCTTGACCTCACGGATCACATTTTTTCCTGGCTCGAACGTCCCGGTTCGAAGGCGGTCACGTCAACCATCACCATGATGGAATTGCTGGTTCATCCTTATCGCGAGCTTGACGAATCGCGGGTGGATGAGTTCTACGGATTACTCTCCACCTACCCCAACCTGGATTGGATTGCCCCAGACCTGGAAATCGCCGATCTTGCAGCGCGGATTCGTGCCCGACATCACCTGCGATCTCCTGATGCTCTTCAGGCCGCGACCGCCGCACACGCCAAGGCGACAGGATTGATTACAAATGATCCAGTCTTTGAGCGGGTGGAATCCTTTGAAACGCTGGTGTTGGACCAGATCCTCTAAACATTCCGAGCGGGGTGGCCACGATCGCTGTTTTTGTGCGTGGGCTTCACCCATCGCTAATGATATTGCTCCCCCTCGGGGAACTTGGCCGCGAGCCGCTCCGCGGTCTGCTTCTCGATGTCGGCCCGCCGACGGTCACCCGCCTCGCCATAAACCTCGGACAGGCGCGCATGCACCTGCGGGTCCTGCGGGTTCAGTTCCTCGGCGGCTTGCAGGTATTTGAGCGCTTCCGTGTAACTTTTTGCCTCGTGGTTCTTTGTCCCTAGAATGGTGGCGGTTTTAAAGAGCAATTCCCTGGTGTCTCCGTCCTCGGGGTTCAGCCGATGAGCATGATTGAGCACGCTGTAAGCCTCGGAATCCTGCCGGAGGGCAAAGAGTGTGGCGCCCAGAAGGGCATTCGAGTCAAAGAAGTCCGGCCGCAGCGCCACAGCGCGTTCCAGCGGCCCGCGCGCGTCCGGATAGATCTGCAATCGAAAATAGGTGAGCCCCAGGTTGTGCTCAATCTCATACGAATCCGGATCGAGCGCAGCCGCGCGCCGGAGGGGCTCCACCGCTTCCGCATAGTGCCCGTGCCGGCCGTAGAGCATGCCCAGAACCGTGAGCCGGTCGGGATCGTCAGGCTGGTCGAGCTTCGCGCAGGCCTCGCGCTCAGCCTCCGCCTCACCCTTCTCCAAAGCCTCGCTACATTTCACGCCGTCTTCGGCAGCCTGATTGTAGTTCTGCCGCAACTTCCCCGACTGGGCATATTCCTTTTCGGCGTCCGCGGAATGTCCTTCACGCTGGTAGATGCGGGCGAGGTGGTCGGGAATCCGAAAGTCGCGGGGATTCAACGGGCGGGCGCGCTTGAGCCATTGCTCGGCGGATGGGAGGTCCCCTTTTTCAAGATAAGCCGAGCCCAGGTAGTAGGCCGCATCGGGAAACGGCGGGTTGGCTGCGACGCTCTGGAACTCGCGGATGGCGCCGTCAAGATTGTGCTCCACGAGGTCGAGGCGGCCGATGAAATAGACCACGCTCGGGTCAGCGTGAGTCTCGGCGCGCAGTCGCACGAACTCGCGCCGGGCGTCATCCCGGCGGCCGAGCGCGAAATAGCACACCGCAAGCTGGTAGCGTGCGCGGGACAATTTCGGATCGAGGGCGAGGGCCGCCTCAAACTCCGCCGCCGCGTTGGCAAAGCGGTCGTCCTTCTCAAGCTCGTAACCCTTCCCAATATGAGCCTGAGCGGCCGTAAGGTCAGGCATGCGCGCTGGCGCGTGTGCGTCCTGGCTGGCCAAAATCAAAAGTAGAGCAAATACGTGATCCACCACTGGGCCGCCCCTCGAGGCAGTGGTGTCGTTTGGAAGTGGCACGGGCGTCCCGCCCGTAAACGGTCACGGCCAAGATGGCCGTGCCACAGCAAATGACACCATTACCGTCTCCCGACATCGCATTTCATTCTGCCATAGTATAATTCCGATAATGGGACTGCGATCCAAACTAACCTGCGTTTCTCACCAGGGGTTGGGAAGGGCACGGCTGAAGCAGGCTGCGGCGCCGCCCCCCAAGGCTGTCATTCTGAGGAGCCGCAGGCGACGGAGAATCTCGCATTGCCACGAAAATACTCAGAGCGAGATCCTTCGCTGCGCTCAGGATGACCGCGAACTGGCTCAGGATGATCGTATCGACGACTTATTCCGCCGGCTGTTTCCGCCCGGCCCTTCCGGCATTTTCCGAGGAGCGCGCCAGACTCTAGTTCCGGCCCCGGCAGCGGTGGTAGTCCTCCTGTTCAGCGCCGTCCTTTGTTCCGGGGCTAGCATGGCGCTACCCCCATCAGCGGGGGCGGCTCCGGAATCCTCACTCGAGCGGCAGATCAATACTTCGTTTGCTCGAGGCTCCGGCTCACGGGCGGATGAAAGCCTGGATGAACTTTTGAATGAGCCCCACCCCGATGCTGACGTCCTCTTGCGCACGGGAATTGCCTTAGCCCAGAAGGGGCTGTTCGGTGAAGCCGCGCGTGCCTTCTCGCGCTGCGTCCGGGACTACCCAGCCCTGTTCGAAGGCCACTATAACCTGGCCCTAGCCGAGCTGGCACAGGAGCACCCTTCGCAGGCTTTCGCGGCCATTGACCAGGCGGGGCCCCACTCAGAGGAAGAGATCACCGCGCAAAATTATCTTCGCGGCAAGATTGAAGCCCGTATGGGCCAGACAAAGGCGGCAATACAAAACCTCTCCGCCGCCTTTGAGAAAGATCCTGGGCAGGAGAACTACGCTCTGGATCTCGGCCTCATCTTCCTGCAAACGCGTGCCTACTCGGAGTCGGAAGGCGTTTTCGCCCAAGGCTCAGCACTGAATCCCCAATCCACGTACCTCTTGCTGGGTCTCGCGCTGGCGCAGTTTTTGAGTGGGCGCACCAGCCAATCCATGGAGGCGTCACGGCGGGTCCTCGCAGCCGACCCGGGGTTCTCTCCGGCTCGATTGCTCCTCGGCTTTGCGCTTTATTTCGACGGGAAGTTCGCGGAGGCCCGTGAAGTTTCCGGCGCGGGGTTGAAGCTTCCCAATCCCGACCCTTATCTATACTATCTTGAGGCCGTCACCCTGTTCAAGCAGCATGGCCAGGAACACAGGCAAATATTGGACGACCTCGGCGCAGCGGAGAAGCACATTCCCGATTGCGCCCTCTGTTATGTGGCCTCCGGCAAGGTCCACGAGGAGCAGAACGAGTTGCCAGCCGCCCTGTCCGATCTTCAGAAGGCGGTCCAGCTTGCGCCAGATCTTTCCGAGGGCTGGTACCATCTGGCGGCGGTGGATACCCGTCTGGGACACGCCGCGGAGGCCGCGAAGGCTCGTGAACACTTTCGCGCCATGAAAGTGAATGCGGACGAGCGCGAGAAGGAAATGATGCGGGGAGTTCTGCTTCAGAGCTTGGGCGCGCAAAGCTCTGCGACACCACGATGAGGGCGAATGCCTATTGTTCTTTAGCTATTCCGTCTTTATCGGCAGGTTGACGTAGGACGCAAACTCCTGCGAATGGTACACGCGCTGCGTCGCCACCTGATAGTCGGCAGGGGTCGCCTTATAGATGTTCGGTACGAACCTCTGCGGGTTGCGATCGATTACCGGAAACCACGTGCTCTGTACCTGCACCATGATCTGGTGACCCTTCAGGAACGAGTGATCGTTGGTGTGCAGGCCGATAGTGTACTCTGTCACTTTGCCGGGAGTCACGGCCTCCGGGTGTTCAAAGCTGTTGCGGAAGCGGGCGCGAAACACTTCATCCGCCACCATCATTTGATAGCCCCCCATGGCGGGATCCTGCGGATAGTCCTGCGGGTAGACATCGATCAGTTTGACAATCCAGTCGGAGTCGGACCCGGTGGTGGAAGCGAAGATGTGGGCTACAATGTCGCCCGTGACGGTAACATCGTTCTCCAACACCGGCGTTTGCCACGCGGCCACGTCCGGGCGCAGATAGACAAATCGCTGATCCTCAACCAGCCAGGTTCCCCATCCGGGGACTACGCCGTAGGTTCGGCTGATGGGCTGATGGCGATAGGGCACGGGGTGGGCAGGATCGGAAACGAAGGCGTCAAACGCCTTGGCCCCTGCCTCCGTAGGTGCACGGAAGGAGAGTTGGTTACCCGAGTGCAAGTAGAGCTTGCGGTCCGAAACGCCCTGGCGCGGCGGCCACTGGTCATATTGAATCCACTTATTGGACCCGGTCTCAAATGTGATCGCTTCCTTGAGGGGAAGTTCGCCCTTCCCCTTCAACCAATAGGTGAACCAGGGTAGTTCAATGTTTTGGCGGAAGTACTTGCTGGTGTCGCTTCCGAATTCGATTTTGCCCAGGTGGCTTCCGTCCCGTCCGGCCCAGCCGCCGTGATTCCAGGGACCGGCAGCAAGATAGTTCATGTGGTCCGTATCATTCTTTTCGAGGAGTTCGTAGATCTTGTTGGGCCCGTAAAAGTCCTCCTGATCCCACCAACCGGTCACATTCAGATTGGGGGCCTTCAACTTCAGCGACTTCAAGTAAGGCGCAAAGGCCTGCTTCTGCCAAAATTCATCGTAGTTGGGATGATCGATGAAGTTGTTCCACGTGGGCACGTTTCCGTGCAGATACTTCGCGTTGCCGGTGCTGATGGGTCCCAACTGGTTCAAGTACCAGTCATAGGTGTCAAAGCGGTCGAACTGGAAGGAGTAGTTCTCTTTGCCCGTCTCCATTTCGGTGGAGTATTCGAATCCGTAGCTCAACCGGAAGGCGCCGTTGTGGTGAAAATCGTCTCCCAGGAATTGGTCGGCGGGGGACGCTTGCTCGGAAGCAGCCTTGATGGCCGGATGCGGGTCGAGTAGTGCCATGGTCGTGAGCCAGCCGCCATAGGAGATCCCGAGGATTCCTACTTTGCCGTTATTGTCGGGAACATTCTTGAGCAGCCACTCTACCGTGTCGTTGGTGTCGGTTCCTTCATCTATGGCATGCGGGTCGTTCTTGTCGCGCGGGTCGCGGAACATCACAAACTGCCCTTCCGAACCATAGCGCCCCCGGATATCCTGGAAGACAAAGATAAAGCCCTCCGGGATCAATTCCTGGTAGATGCGAAATTTCGTGGTATAGCCTTTCTCGTCGTCATGCAAACCGTAGGGGGTGCGCTCGAAAATGAAAGGCAGCGGACCTTCGTGGTGTTTGGGGGTGTAGATCTCGGTATGCAGCTTGATGCCATCGCGCACTGGAATCATGACGTCCCGTTTGTCGAAAAGCCCTGAAAAGTCAGGCTCATCTTCGGCGCTGTGAGCGGGGCGGGGGGGGACAACAAACAGCAGGGCGAGGAGTGACGAAATCGAAACTGCAGCAATAGCAAGTCGTTTCATTGAGCGTATCCTCTTGAGCGTCAGGCAGAAATTAGAGCACTTTTAATCTATGTGTCTACATTTCGGCAAATCCGCAAACAAAAACGTGGGGACCCCACACCCCCACTACTTGCAAAACGTGGGGCCCCCTCCGCCTTGCGGTCCCCCCTCTCCCCCCTGGGAGAGGGCTTTTAAGAATTGATTTTAGCCCTCGCCCCCTTGGGGGAGAGGGGGGACCGCAAGGCGGTGGGTGAGGGGGTCTTTCCGGAAGAGGTGGATGAATAATTTCCTCCAACCTCTTAAGCGAACAGTGTTGGCGCGAACGGCCTGTGCTACAGAATAAGTAAGCACTTAAATCAAAACCTCTCTAGTGTGGTGTCCCACGTAAGAATTGACAATAGGCGAGACCCCCTCACCCGGCCCGCCCCGGCTGGCGATTACGCCGGATGCGCGCCACCCTCTCCCCCAAAGGGGCGAGGGTAATAAAA
>JBEKQO010000181.1:0-15381 GCA_049519635.1 Terriglobia bacterium
CCGCTCGCGGCCGGCGTGAAGGTCACGCTGACGGTGCAATTGGCTCCGGCCGCGACGCTTGCCCCGCAAGTATTGGTTTGGGCAAAGTTGCCGGCACTAGCGCCCGTGAGCGCGAGGCTGGTGAGAGTCAACGCCGCGTTCCCGGTATTGTTCAGCGTTACGGTCTCAGCCGCACTGGTGGCGCCTACGGCTTCGCTGGCGAAAGTGAGACTGCCGGGGGAAAAGCTGGCGATGGCCGCCGTACCCGTGCCTGTGAGGCTTATGGTCTGCGGGCTGCCGGTGGCGTTGTCAGTGAGGGTGACGGCGGCGGTGCGAGATCCACTCGTGGTGGGTTTAAAGGTCACGCTAATCGTGCAACTGGCTCCCACCGCTACAGAGCTTCCGCACGTATTGGTTTGGGCAAAGTCACTGGCATTGGCGCCCGTGAGCGCGAGGCTGGTAATACTCAAGGCCGCGTTACCGGTATTGTTCACAGTTATGGCCTGCGGCGCGCTGGTGGCGCCTATGGGTTGGCTGGCGAAAGTCAGGCTGCCGGGTGAAAGGCTGGCGACGGCGGTCGTAGCCGTGCCGGTGCCGGCGAGGCTCACGTTCTGGGGACTGCCGGAGGCGTTGTCGGTGAGGGTGACGGCGGCGGTTAGAGCTCCGCTCGCGGCCGGTGTGAAGGTCACACTGACCGTGCATTTGGCTCCTGCCGCGACGCTTGCCCCGCAAGTATTGGTTTGGGCAAAGTCGTTGGCATTGGCGCCCGCCAGCGCCAGGCTGGTGAGGGTCAACGTTGCGTTGCCGGTATTGTTCAGCGTTAGGGTCTGAGCCGCGCTGGTGACACCCACGGCTTGGCTGGCGAAAGTCAGGCTGCTGGGGGAAAGGCTGGCGACGGCCGAAGCTGGTTTAAGCGCCACCAACTGCATCGTCCAGCCGCTGCTCGCGGTGCCAGTCGCGGCATAAGTACCGGGATTGGTAACCGTCCTGTCATCTATGAGGTTGTCGTCGAAGGTCGACCGGGCCGCGAAGCCTGAGCCCGCTGTGCACGCCCAGTCGCCCATGCAGTAGCCATAAATCATGTCACCGGCGACAGTCGTCGTGGCGTTGCCGCTTGAGACGGGGCCGGCGTTGCCCGAGGCCCCCGCCTGGGCGTCGATGGGATTCGTCTGATTCACCCCGGAGTATTCGGTGAGATAAAGTTCAATATAGGGGGAATTCGCCGAGAGGTTGACCGTCACCGTGTCGGCGCCCCCCTTGATTTTCTTGGCGTAGTAGACTACGCTCCGGCTGCCACCCGGAGAGGTTAATTGGGTTCCGACCTGGGTGAAGGGGTTGCCTTGGGAATCGGTGACGGAGGATGCCGTGGTGGTCGTGGCGAAATCGAATCCGACCACAATGAGGTCGCCTGCGACGGTGTTCTTGGGGAAGGAAAGGGAAAAAGAGATGGTGGTTCCGGAAGTGGTGTTCGCCGCTTCCTGCACAAAAACCGGCGCCGCCGTGGTACCTTTAACGACACAGAAAAATAAGATGACAAAAAAGGAAAAGATGGAGAGTTTGGCGCGGCGCATTGCGCACCGGCTCCCTTGGTGATTTTCGAAATGAATTTGGCTAGGCATAGCTCTCCTTATATGGCTCAGCAACAATTCCAAGCCGGCAAACTGCTCGTTATTTAGTCGGCGGCGTTATGCTATAGGAAGACATTCAGGGGACGGCACATGCGTTCATGCCCCTGTATTCCTTCTTGGCGAAGTGTTTTGTCACCTTTAGATTTTTTGGGAGAAGACTCGAGGAGGGACCAGTTGCCCGCTTTTCTATAACTCGCGTACGGGAGCCTTTAAGCCCCAGTGGGGGTATTAGTGGAGTCCAAAAGGTGTCGCACCGATACATATTAGTATTCTTGAACATGAGTTCGAACCTCGCAAAGCGTCGACAAAGGCCGCAGGGCGGCTCCGCTTTATTGTTATAATATGGCATTGTTTACTTGTCAGCACCTAACTGCTCATACATAAGGTCTATATTGCTCCATGCAGTTATCATTTTTGCTCTAATAGTTACGCAAATGCTGCAGAGGCAGGACCGCCCGCTCCATTGCGTGAGTTATGCACCGGAGACACCAACATATTGTAGGGGGTGATGAAGGCTGCACACCGCGTGTTAAGTCTATTGATGAGTGCACCTTAGTCTTGCGTGGCGCGGGGCGCAGTTCCAGCCTTGAAAGGCATGGACGTGGCCGAGGAGGTAATTCTCCAAGGTCTGGTCAGGGGAGAAATCCGGCGAAAGGGCGTGGGTGTAGGAGAGGATCAACGGGAGGGAGGACAAGCAGCGACGGGCACGGCCGAAGGTGACATCTCTAAAGTGGGACCATTCGGCTTGAGCCTGAACCCGGGAAAGAGAGAAGAGGGAGGAGGCCTTCGCGGCGTGGAAGGCGCGAATAGGCTACGGCGCGGCGGAGTTGGTTGACACCGCTGATGGAGTTGCGCGGGCGAAGCATCGGTTGGGTGCGGGTGCGCGCAGGCGAATATAACGCAGCGAGGTCTGGTGCAGGAAATCGAGGTAGCGGTCGGTGAGCCAATTCCTGAAGCGGGAATGGCTGCGGATGTGGTCCGTATCCAGCGTGGCGCGTACGATGTCGGGATGCAGGCAGAGTTCGGCCGCAATGAGGCCGATTTTTAAATGCTCGGCGTGAAAGAGATGGCGGAGGCGGGCAACTTGTTCATTGGAATGCATGCTTCACCTCGGCAAAAGGATCGACCCAGCACCCCCGGCGTCCGCAGATTTGACACCCGACCCTGCCCGATGTGGGTCAGGCCTGTGGCCAAGAGAGAATTTACGGCTCGGGAGTGACCTCGATGTACGGGGAAGCGAGAGGCGAGCCCAAATTCACGCCGGAAAGGGGAGCGAAGGGAAGATTTATCCCTCACACGGGCACGCTGAAGGCAGCGGTACACGCACTGGCGGCCGCGATGATCGTCCCGTCCCCGGGGTTTGTGGGTAGCCATCGGTTCCCCCGGCGGCCTTGCCGGCGGAGGGATTTCTGACACCAACCGGGATTACCATAACAAAGGCCGCGGTCGCCGTGACGGCAGATATAGAGCACCGCACCGAAGCGAGAAAAGCGGAAAACCCGCTGACGAAAAACGGTGGATCAATCCGCCGGCACCGGTTTCCAGAGGCAAGAATGAACAAGGAGCGCCGATCATGGCAGAATGACTTGCCTTACTGGGAGGTCCTCGATCGCGGGTACCAATAAAAACCCCGGTTGCGCGAACAACCGGGGTTCTCCACTGTAAGCTCGCGGGAAATCATCCTACCAAATTCGACGATCCCCGGGGGCACCGGGGGCCATAATGCTCAAAGCCAGAGACCGCCTACGGCGATGAGGCTGATTCCCTTTTCAAATTGGGACCGCGTATGAAGCGGTAAGTTTTTCAGAGCACGCCGAAAGTCTTCATGCCCGGCCACGATATGTCGCCGGACTGCTTTGTCGGCTTAAGGTTACTTGTGGGATTACCTCCAGAAAATAGCGGCAGGAGATGATCGGACTGCTGACCTAGGGCGCCGGCCAAAGCCGACGCCCCAGCGTGCATCAAGAGCGGAGCGATAGCTCGAAGTAATGGGCTCTAAAGGATGGGCCGAAGCAAGCGCCGGCGGAAGACGACAATCAGCCCCAGCAGCCCCAACATATCAGCCCCGAAAAGAATCGTGGAGGAGGATTCTGGTGTGTAGACTAAGAATTCCTGCGGGGGTGAACTTGGGCAGGGACTGCCACTGCATGACGGTTGACTACCGCTGAGATTCGGCGTGAGGATTTCCCAATCCGCAGCGTTATAGTTACTTTCGCCCAGTGCTGCGGTCAGCCAAGTTTGCGCACCCTCCTGGAAGGTACTGGTCGACCCATCACCGATGGAGGTAAGGTAGGCGAACGGGGCTTGGGGTTCCGGGTCCGGAGGCGGATACGACGAATATGTCAACTGCCATAACGCGAACGAAATTTCCGACTCCGCTGTGGGGTTAGAGGTGTTCGCCAACAACGCAGCCGCGAGGTACGCCGCTTCGTTATATAGCGTCGGCCTGTTTCCAAATAGTGGAACTGTCGAATTCGTGCCGCTGTCAACCGACGGCACGGTATTTACGTTGGCGGTCCATGTCTCGTTGACATAAGTGTTGTCTGACCAGTCGTCGCAAATCACATATGTATTGGGCCCGCCGCCAACGCTGCCAACATACGGGTCAACGTAGACATTCCCGACCACGGTGCCCGCGCCTACCCCTGTGAGTGTCAATTGGGTCGTCTGCGCGAAAGATGCAGACGCGAAAAAGAGAACTGCTACCACCGTCAAGTACCCATACTTCCGAAACAAGCTATTCATCTAGATATCTCCACTCTGAATTGAAATTTTGTCGACCAACCCTTTACTACTATTGACCACCTACGCATTCGAACTGGGCTACGTCGGCTATCAGCTAACGATGTTAACGCCCGTCAGGAGTAAACCGCACACCTTAAAAACCAAGCTCTCCTGTGCCAGTAACATCACCGAACTGCCCTTCATACGACCAACTTTACAGGACCTGCAAAGTGCTGTCAATGCGACCTTTGGGCAATAATCATAGCTCAAAAGTGGGGTCAGCACTTGGTCGATGGCTTTGGACTCACCCCCCCTCGTCTTGGGGTAGGCCGGTTACGGGCCAAAGCGGAGAACGCCTGACATTTTGAACCCATTGATACGAGGATTTTATACCTTAAGATCGATCGGAAGGTTATGCAAAAGACACGAGATTATCGAGCCCGGCCGTCGAACCAAAGCTCTTTGCTCCTAGCAAGCCAGGTTCCTGAGGTCGCGACCATAACCGCTCGGATGATAGTTTTAGGTGCTTATCTTTGTTATAGATAGAGTGGGATTTCGTTCCCAAGCCTTACAACGAAGAACTGCCGGTCACGCGGGATCTTTCTTGACCGCGGTCGCAGAGATAGGTGCAATTGTCTTCCGCTTTGAAACCTCAGGTGACCCGAAAGCTAACCACACAAACTTGTTCTTATGCCCGCTGCGCGAAACGTTCCAAGGAAAGACCGCTTGCGGAGGTCAATCCTTCTCAGGAGGACACACAACCAGACGGCGCCTCCCTGATATCGACAGCATGACCGGATTCCAGAATATTTCTTCCGTCGTTGCTTCTTTCATTGGCGCGGAGTCAATCGTGTTCGGCAGGGAGGGAGAGGGAGTGTTGGCAGAAGATGAACCCCTTCGGCAGGAACCAATGGGCGAGGTGGTCAGGGTCAACGTCCGGGTGCATTCGGAGGCGGCCGACCGGTGGTTTTTCCATTAGGACTTACGACCACCCTTCCCCCCTCCTCCGCAGAATGCGCGTCGCCCCGAGCGTACTGTTTCCCCATGAGCGAGCGTAGTCTACGCGAAAACATCTACGTGCCGGGAGAGATTTTGCCGGGGTAGGGTATAGCCGGCGGAGATTTCCTTTGAATTCAAATCACTGCAACAGTGGGCCGAGAAGTGATAACCTGTTAAGTTGATGCGACGAGGGATATTTAGAATATGAAGCACAAGCGAATGAAGAACCTGAGCCTGCTATTCCTGGGGGTCGTACTGCTGGGCGGCTGTACGATCGATCCGAACAAAAGGAAGCTCAATTACCTGAATAGTGGAGAAAGCTACGCAAAACAGCGCAAATACCAGGAGGCCGCAATCCAATTTCGCAATGCGGTTCAGATCGATCCTAAATTTGCCGAGGGGCATTATCAGCTCGCGATCGCCTACTTGGGCATGAGCGACGCGGAAGCTGCCTACCGTGAGTTCACGACGACGGTGTCGCTGGATCCGGCCAATTCTGACGCACAACTCCAACTGGCTACACTGGAAATCGCCCACCGGCAATTCGACCAAGCCCAGGCGACAGCCGAAAAAGTACTCGCCGCCGACCCGAAGAATGCCCGGGCACACGAGATTCTGGCTGAAAAATATGTGGCCACACACGATATGGACAAAGCCATCCAGGAAATGCAGAAAGCCCTGGAATTGGGTCCTCCGCGGGTCGAAGCCTTGGATGCCCTGGGGGCTATTTATCTCGCGGCCGGCCAGCCCGAAGCCGCAGAGGCGGCTTACAAGAGGGCAATTGAACTAAACTCGCAATCTCTCCAGGCACGTGTGGCCCTCGCCGAGTTTTATTTCGCTCAGGGGAAAATGCCGGAAGCTGAGACGGCGATGCGCGCGGCCTGCGACGTCGATCCTCATGCTGTGTCTCCCCGAATATTCATGATCCAAATTTATGAGTTGACGGGGAGGTTGCCCGAGGCCGAAAAGGCCGCCACGGAGTTGAAGACTCTCGCGCCGGATGATCCCCAAGCCTACCAAGCCTTGGCACATTTCTATATGTCGATCGGCCAGCAAGAAAAAACCGTCACGGAATTCCAGTCCCTGCTGGCCTCCAAGCCGAACGACGCATCCCTCAAAACCCAACTGCTGGGGACCCTGATCGACCTGAATAGAATCCCGGAGGCGCAGGCGCTTGACCAGCAGGTCCTGCGCCAGTCCCCGGCCGACCCGCCAGGGCTTTCCGCGGAAGGCCGAATTCTCATCGCCCAAGGGCAATACCAGGAAGCCCAGGAAGTTCTCCAGAAAGCTCTGAGGGCTGATCCCAAGGCCGCCGCAAGTTATTACTATCTGGGCGTCGCACAGAAGTCGCTCGGCCTTTCCGATTTGGCCAAAACCTCCTTTGCCCGCGCTCTCGAACTTAATCCACAGATGGCCGATGCCGCTGTAGCTATGGCGAAGCTGGATGCCCGGAGCGGGTCCTATGACGAGGCTCTGCGACTGTCCGCCGGCGCGCTAAAGGTCAACCCCAACCTATCTTCAGCCTACCTCGCCAGTGCGGAAGCTTGGCAGGGAAAAGGCGACGCGCGGCAGGCGCAGGCGATGCTTCAGGCAGCACTGGAGCGCGATCCCCTTTCCCTCCCCGCCCTCGCGATGCTATTGAATTTCGATCAGAGGCAAGGAAAGTCCCAGGAGGCGGTCACGCGGATTGCCAATTTGATCCCTCAACACCCGCAGATGGCCGGCCTTCACTTTTTGCTGGGTTTAGGTTATTTCAACTTGAAGGATTTGGGTAAGGCGGAGGCCAGCGTCCGTCAAGCGCTTGCCCTCGACCCGAGAACCCCGGATGCCCACACCCTCCTGGCCGATATCTATCTGAGCAAAGGGCAGGCGGACCAGGCCAAAGCGGAATTACGAGCCGCCATTGAGGGTGACCCGCGGAACACTGTGAATTACCTGGCGCTGGCGTATCAATACGAGAAAGAGGGAAACTGGGAGGAGGCAAAAAAGCTCTGTGAGAAGGCCCATCAGGTCGATTCTGCCTCGCCTGTGGTGGCAGATCAACTCGCCACACTTTACCTCGATCACGGTGGGGATGTGAACGTGGCGCTCCCGCTCGCTCAGATGGCCAAGCAGAAGATGCCGGACTCCCCCCTTGCCGCCGACACACTCGGATGGGCGTACTACAAGCTCGGATCGGCGGAGCCCGCGATCACCGAATTAGAGGAGGGCGTCCAGAAAGTTCCCAACAACCCCACCTTCCAATATCACCTGGGGATGGCCTATCTGGCAGGAGGCCATTCGGAATTGGCCCGTGAGGCTCTGCAAAAGGCACTCAAAGACAATCCTAAATTCGCCCAGGCTGCGGACGCTACCGCCGCACTGCAAAAAATTTCCAAGGCGCATCCCTAGAACTCGGGCGAGGATTCTCGGGCGCTTGGTCGGGCTCAGTGGAAACCGCTCAGGGAGGGCCACACCCGGATTGTGCGTTGCGCCCTCAGGGGAAGCCATTTTCAGTACGGAAGGGCATATTGCCAGTTTATTTCCCACCCACCAATCAGTCGTAGCGGGGCAAACGCTTCCCCGCTGGTTGTGATATTTGGCACGTCGCGGCACTCTACAGCTTGTCGCTGACCAGCAATGCCGAAAAGCCCCAGCGACGCTGCGGATAATTAACGGTTACGCGACATAATAGTAATCTTTTGGGGCCAAGTTCCGCTATAATCACCTATGATTACTTAACTTCCAATATTTAGATGAAGGAAACCATGGATTCGAACAGAGGGATCGCTGCAACAAGTGAAATACTAGCTGCTTTCCAGTCGAAGATCGAGGCGAAAACGGCCCAGGTGGGGATCATCGGCTTGGGGTACGTGGGCTTGCCCCTCGCACTCTTGTTCGCCGATAACGGATTCACGGTGTGCGGATTCGACATTGATCCCCACAAGGTAACCCTGATCGAGCGTGGAAAGAGTTACATCAAGCACATTTCTGAGATTGTCATTGCAGACCATGTGCATCGGAAGCGGCTGAAAGCCACAACGGATTTCTCTCATCTGCACGAAATGGATGCCATCCTCATTTGCGTACCCACTCCCCTGGATGCTCACCGCGAACCGGATCTGTCTTTTGTGCGCGACACCGTCCAGTCCATCACTCCCCATTTGCGGCGTGGCCAACTGGTGGTCTTAGAAAGCACCACGTACCCCGGTACGACCGAGGAAGTGGTGGTGCCGATTCTCGAGAAATCGGGCCAGCATTGCCCCGTTACGCCCTATCTTACGGATGGGCGGAAGGTCACACCTGCCGACGAGCCGGAAACTGATTTCCTGGTGGCCTTTTCTCCGGAGCGCGAGGACCCCGGCAACAAACAATTTAAAACCCAACAGGTTCCGAAAATCATCGGCGGCGTGAACGCCTCCAGTGCGCGGGCGGCGCAGTCACTCTATTCACAGGCTTTCGAAAAGACCCTTTTAGTAAGTTCCACACGCGCGGCGGAGATGACCAAAATTCTGGAGAATACCTATCGTTGCGTCAACATCGCGCTCGTCAACGAATTGAAGCTCCTCTGCCTGCGGATGGGAATCGACATTTGGGAAGTGATCGAGGCCGCGAAGACAAAACCTTTTGGCTTTACCGCCTTCTATCCGGGTCCGGGCTTGGGCGGTCACTGCATTCCCATTGACCCGTTCTATTTGACCTGGAAAGCTCGCGAGTACGAATTCCCCACGCGCTTCATCGAATTGGCCGGTGAAATCAATTCCTCGATGCCCGAACACGTCGTGGATTCCATAGTGAACGCACTGAACCAGCGGCGACAATGCCTGCAAGATGCCCGAATACTAGTGCTGGGAATTGCTTACAAAAAAGATATCGACGACGCGCGTGAATCACCCAGTCTTAGAATCATGGAACTTCTGGAGGCCAGCGGAGCCCGCGTCGACTATCACGACCCTTACTTTCCGCAACTCCCCAAGATGCGGAAATACGATTTTGACCTCGAAAGCGTTGAACTCACACCTGAAACCCTGGCGAAATACAACGCGGTCGTCATTGCCACAGACCATTCCAGCTTTGACTATCCTGCCATTGTGAGGCACGCGAATCTGATCATCGACACTCGCAATGCGACGCATGCCGTGCACGAACATCGTGAGAAAATCGTGCAGTGTTGAACAGGGCTATACGGAGCGGCCAACTCACACAGTATACTTGGTATCAGTAGGGTGAGGCGCCACTACCCAGTCGGCGGCGGCGAAAGCCATTACCTGCATATGCCTTTGGTCTTCCCGCTAATCAGGGTTAAGCTCCCATTGCTCAAGGTGCCGCCAACCGCCCTCCCAGGCCAGAACTCCCCCGAACCCCTCGCGCGGCCGTACATCTGTAATTGACCACTGGCCGCCCGCATTTTGATGCTCCCCCATTTCACACTGCTCGGGCATCTGCAATCAGGGCCATGACAGAAAGCGGGAGGCATCCAAAAGCCTCCAGGACTTAATCATGATATATTGCCTCGGCATGCCGGGTCGAATGGCAGTTACGAAGGGCGCCATGATCAAACTCCTAAGGGAAAGACCCTGTCGAATGTAAGGCAATTGCCGGATGTGCTTAAATGCGACAGGAGTACGAAACGGGCGTCGTCCCCTTGCCCCGCCGCATCTCCTCCCGAGGCGATGCCAAAGCTTTGAAATCATAAACCAGTTTCCCGTTTACCAATCTGGCGTATGCGAGTCGCGCCCGTTCCTTGCCTTCTCCCACAATCTCCCAACCGCTTCCGCTTTTGACAATTTGCATCTGGCTTCTCTGCCTCCACCATTCGCTGAGCTCGCGTGGTAGCGGAATCCATAGACCAGCCTTGGCGCGCAACTCGACGAGATACGCCAGGAGGTCCCTGAACACGTGCATTTCCCGATCCCCGGTCACGTAATCCGGATGGATTATGAAGTTCATTACTCCATGCCTCTCGAGGATGCGGCTGGCCTGCTCTCTCCACAAGTCAAGGGAATAGTCACCGAGAATGTGGAAAAGCGTATAGTCCTGGGTTGTCGTCACAGGAATCTCCAAGATGTCGCCAATGAAATAGGGAAAAATCGTACAGCATCCCCCCCCCTGGGGATCAAGATGGGCGACATTGGGAAGCGACATGTCATATTCAAAGCATAGCCAGTTCAACCAATCAACGTTCCGGTATAAGAGGGCGGCTCTAAACCCACGTGCATGGAACAGGCGGGCATACTCGTTGATGGCTTTCGACCGGCGTTGGAACTCCTCATATTTGTAAAATAGCCTTCCATCGTGATTCAGGTCCTGGATATTCACCTCAAAACCGCGCCGCGCGAGGCTGGTGAGGTAGCTCCTCGGAACCTCATACCGCGATTCCGGAACGACCTGGAATGACGCCTTGATCCCAAAGGAGTCATCAACATCCATAAGACGTTCACAGAAATCCCTGCCCCCGCTTGTCTCGACGTCGTGGGTCATTAGGGCGCAGGCTTGCTTGCCTTCCGGCCAAAACCAAATAAAGGGTATAGTTTGGTGCTCGCTTTCCCGGAGGATCAATACGACAATGGATTCAATAACCTGCTCGACGGTCGTATCAACTGGCCAACGAGGAAATGGGTACTTCTGCCATCCGTGCAATGCGATCCTTTGAAGATGCTTGCGAACCGAGACCGGGAGAAATGGCCGGGCCATGTAATAGCCCATTCGGAAAAAGCGGTTCTGCAACCAGTTGCGCACCTTATGCCCTAGAGCGGCTGTATATTCTTCCTGGCGAAGGGCCTCGACAACCTTAGACAAATGAAATGGAAGGGATACAACTCCTTGATCAACACTGGCGTACTTCAGAGCGTCGGGTAATGCCCGTCGGAAGGTCCGGCTTGGAGTGAAAGCGGAACATTTCCCGTAGCAGGTGAGGTCGCTACCGAAATTGAAGAACCCAGGGTCCCCAGACAGTTCCCCGACCGTCCCTATCTGAAACAAATCGTCAGGGCATCGGAGATGATCGATAATCACCTTGTTGGATTGATTCATGAAGTCTCATGCGGCCATCTATGTTCTTTCAACCCTGGGCCAGGTGAAAGGCTAGAGACGGCTGACAATCTGGTTAAATGCCCTCAAAGGCCCTGCGAGACGTGTGTCTGTTTCCTGTCAACCAACTGGAACCCGTCAGATCAATAATGTGACTATAATGCTTCATAAGTCCTCCAAAGGATGTCACTCAACCAAAATGTCGGTAGAGGAGCCTTCCTGTAGCAGACAGGAGGGGAGCAGGCATATGGAGAAACATTTCGCCAGCTAGTCGTTGCAACCTTCCAGCAGGTAATGCATCAGCGACTCCCTGTGCCTTCGGGAAGCGCCAATACGTTACAGGAACGCGTTTAGCACCAAGTCTGTCCTTAAACGTAATCAAACCGGGATTCTTCCAGTCCGAGCGGCCCAAATCCAGCTCGCGGAGTCCAGTTGACTTGGCTTCCAGGATCACTTTCCAGAAGAGCCATGGAGTGCCACCGAATTTGGTGAGATCAGGATCAGAGCAACCATACTTGTACGTCATGGTGTCGCGGTAGACCACCGTGAGAATACTTGCCGCAGGGCGCCCACGGTGAAGCGCTATCCTGACCTGCATCGCTGGGCCCAAACATTCAGCGAGGTTCACGAACCAGGCGAAGGGTTGCGGTGGTAGCCCATGCCTTTGCCGCATTTTTACGAAAAGTCGGTAGAAGATCGCGAGAAGCGCCCGCGAACGCCCCTCCCGGTATTCGAGCCCTTCCCTGTCGGCACGCCTGATCTTCCTCTGAATGCAATCCTTATGCAATGACGAATACAATTCCTTCACCCCGGAAGAAAGGTCAAGGAAATGAAAACAGTATTGTTTGCCAGGCGCCAACCCCAGTGACAGGTGACCAATCGTGGTGCGCGGCCTCAGTTCGGTGTATTCCCAGTGCTCCTTTTGAAAAACCTGCAAGAGGTCAGTGATCACCTTCGCAAATTCACCATCACTCCCTACCAGCGGGTCACAATGGTCAGAGAAAGGCAATGACACGATACGACGGCCTGTAAGCCAGCTCTCAATCCGGCAGAAAACAAGACCATTTCTTAGTTCGCAACCCGGGGGCGACGTCGTGTACGCCACCGGCCTGTAACCATAAGTCCGCTTCAGCGATTCCAGCCATGGCTGCGAATGATAAAAACTAGAGCGTGGATGATGCGCCACGAACTCAGACCACCGGGGGTCCCCAAGAGGGTCAATTTGGTAGATTCCTGCCCCCATAGATGCAAGCGGGTCCGAGCACGACACCCGGCATTCGCGGGCATCAAGATGCAATCCGGCCTCCCCTCTGCCTTCTTCCACAGCAGTGTACAAGTGGAAGCACTTCCCAAGTTCACGTTCGTCACCAACCGACAGCCCGTAGGTTGAGACTTGGAAATCTTCCCCGCCAGAACCAAGGCTCGCATTCGCCGCCACTGACGCCTCTACTTGCCGCAATCATCCTTTAGGAAAAACTTTTTCCCCGCCTTCGCAGTATAAGAGGACCGGGCGCCCGCTCAACTTGTTCTTCCATGGATTCTTGCGGGCTTCGCCCTTAGGGGTAATTCCGTCGATTGTCAATCTGGGGGCACGCTATGCCTCTTTTTGCCTCTGGTTTCTAGCCGTTTCCCGCTTCGATCACAATGACCCAGGGTGGCGAACATTCACGTCCCAACGGCAACCGAACGCTAATAGCATTCTTGCAATACATCGTAGAAGCGTCAATGTACTATTGGTGCTAGGCCTATAGTTCTTTAGTGCCATCCTACGATTATTTCGCGGTAAATTAAGCGTTTCCTCGCGGCGGCCGTTGCGTACAAGTAAGTGCACACCTCCGGTCCACTTTCCCCCTGAGGGTACGGATTGCGGCAAGCGGGGCTACACGCATAGTGCTTGGCCGAGGTTCCGCATGAGCCTATCTGGCACTACGCGGGGCGACTCGGGACAATGTCCAACGGCTCGCCGTCAGGAGTGAAAAGAACCTGGCACGCTTCGAAAACTCCCCCCGTCGTTGAAAACCGGCTTCCTTATTTCTAGACCGATGCACAGATCCCGATAGCCCCTGATTGGTCGGGGGGAGTCTGCTCGGTCATAGGCAGGGCGGAAAGTGCCCAAATGAGCAGCACTAACATAACATCATGACGACCCCTTCCAAATCCCCGACCTCACGTCGCCGTCATGAATAAACCCCTTCAAGCGGAGACGATTCCTGCACTCCCCAGGGGCGGGCAGGGCAAGAAGTCAATCCGTGTACGACACGACTTTCCCCGTGCTAACAATTCTCACGAGGGGTGTCCAGATTTTTGCGAATAGGACTCGCCATATGTTCAATCGATACAACCATACCCCCAAACAGGTCCCCAAGGTATTTGTAATGAGATCCGTAGTGCCGGAGTCTCGCGTCGGCAGGTATGCCTGGAGGGACTCGATCGTAAGGCTGACCATGAACCCTAGAAGAATTGTGACCAGTGCCGGTTTTTTGATCCGCCCGGCCAACGAAAGGTAGGCGCAGAAAAGGAACCCGAAAGGAATAAACCCGATTATGTTGATTAGGACGTCACGACAATAGCTCCAGCGCGGATAGAATTCCTCCCAGAAAGGCTTGAGGAAAACCTCATCTAGGACCTGATATCGGTCCGGAATGTACATGCCGGTTCCCGAGGGCACTTGGTTATGTATGACAGGACCCGCGTGTTCATCAAACAGATAAAGCGCCACCGCGCGCTCATTTTCGGAAACGTCTGGTCGTCCCTTCTTAATCCACGTTTCATAGTGGTGAAGGACCTGCGCCGGAGAGAGTTCTTGATCATAAAAGGCAAGACCCCGCAGAAGGCCCGACCAGCTATTATCTATTCTGGGCGAGGTAGCGATTACGAGTTCGCCTTCAAAATCCTTCCCGGAAAGCGGGAATTGGGGGGCCGTGTCGGCCAGCGCACCATCAAGATATACTGAGGTCTGACCGCCGTTCGAGGTGGCCGTTATGAACAGAGGCTTTCCCCGACGGAAAATGTCTCCGACATAGAATCTGTTGATTCGGGTCCGAAAGCGCCCGTCTCGAAAATCAATTCGCAAGGCAAGGTCAGTAATGGATTGTTGCAGCGAAAACTGCTGATGGCTGCCAGGAGCGTAGAATGCGAGGAGGGTGCCCCCGCCGGCAGTAAAGTCGGGCTCTAACCAAATCTCGAAGCTGCAAGGATCATCCTCTTGCGCATTCGCTGCCTTAATATTGCCGGAACTCAGTATCGTCCCATGACGGCCAAATTGAAGGCCGTTGCCACCCGCGAACCATGTCACTTGATTCTTGGGGGAATGGAATGGCCAGAGGCCTGCCACCAGGAGGCCTCCCAAGATGAACACGCAAATCGTGCCGAGGAGCTTTAGGCCAATCGCCTCCCACTTAGCCCGGGCTATCTTTTGTCGAATTTTTGAGATAATGTCTCGCCGAATGGAAGAGACAGCGACGGGTTCTTCTTGGATCATGGGACTCGCCCTATAGCTCTGCTTAACTAGATGATAACAGAGAAGCTTCGATTCATCATACTTCATTTGTTTCTTCTGCCGCAGATCCACCGGCAGGAAAGCACATTCTCCCGTTCCATGCAATGACTAGGCAATCCCGACGCTTCCTTACTATTTACCATCGCCTAGCACATTGTCCTTTCGGCGAACCTGTGTGACTCGAAATGGCATAGTCGCTATTGTCCCTGTTCTGTCAATTGAGGTTTTGAGCGGTGCAGAGTTTGTGGCAGATGAAAACCGCAATGGCTCGCGATAGCTGCAGAGTGTCATTGATATCGAGCCGCCGTCCCACAATCTGGATTGGCCAAACACTGTTCCAGGCAAGACGGCCAGAGCCCCAAAACAACACCAAGCGTCGGCCACGGTGCTTAACCGTCCCGATTAGTCCTCCCCACGCCGGGGTCACTCAATTCAGGGCAATACCCTAACCGCAGTAAATGCAGCAACTGATCCGCGTCTCCGCGGCCGTCCTTCAGGCAGGCGTTTGCCATCAACGTAATCGTCCGGAGTGTGAACTCCCCG
>JBEKQO010000182.1:0-15380 GCA_049519635.1 Terriglobia bacterium
GACCGGATTTTCATTTATAAGTTCGATGAGAAAGAAGGCAAGCTCACGCCCAACGATCCCGACTCCGTCGCGTTTCCCCCCGGGGACGGGCCGCGCCACTTCGCGTTTCATCCCGGCGGCCGATGGTTTTATTCCATCCAGGAAGAAGGCTCGACGCTTGTGGCCTTCGACTATGACCCGAGCCGTGGAAGGCTGCGCGAAAAGCAAACCCTTTCCAGCCTGCCGAAGGGGTTTGTGGGCACGAACTACACTTCCGAAGTTATGATCTCCGCGGACGGCAAGTTCCTTTACGCCGCGAATCGGCTGCACGACAGCATCGCGCGGTTTCCCATCAGCGCCACGGGCACGCTCACGTTCGCCGGCGAAGAATGGACCCGCGGTGATTACCCCCGCAGCTTCAATATCGATCCCACGGGGAATTTCCTCTATTGCTGCAACCAGCGTGGTGACGCTCTTACCACTTTCCGCGTCAATCGCCAAACCGGCGCGCTGGCCTTCACCGGGGCCTACACGCCCGTCGGCACGCCGTCGAGCATCGTCTTCCTGACGTAGTGGCATTCCGGCCGAAATCATATTGCGATTTCAGGAATTCCGGCTTAAGATGGCGCTACATACACACCGGTGGGGGGTCACATGAAGGTCGAAGATTTAATCCGTTCCCGGAGCGAGGTTTATTCTATCACCGAAGATATGACCGTTTACGATGCGGCTCGCTACCTGCGCGAAAGGCAGGTGCGCGCGGTGGGGGTCATCAAGCCCGACCGCAAACTGGCGGGAGTTGTATCGCAAAGTGATATTTCCGACAAGGTGGCGGCGGAAAACAAGTGTCCGGCCTGGATGCGGGTCTCGGAAGTAATGAGTGTGCACCTCATCACCGTCCCGCCCGCCACGCATCTGGACGAGTGTGTGCGACTGATGGAAAAACACGGCATCTACCACCTGGCGGTGGTCGACGAAAGTCAAACCTATCGCGGGATGATTTCCGTTCAGGATTTGCTGCGGGTCATCGCCTCGGATGAAAAAGCGCGGGCCGACATGCTGGAGTCCTTCATCTTTTCGTCGCGCTAGCCATTGCGGGGGGGAACGGCCATGCCTGTTTGCTCGTTTCAATTCCGCAGCGAAGGTACGGGTCGGCGAGTCTCCGGCATGGCCGGACGCCGCGACCTACCGCACCCCAGGGGCTTTTGGCGCACTGCCGACCGAACCCTGACCGCCGCGCTCGTCCTTCTGACGGCGAGTGTTTTGGTAGCCAAGGATTCTTCCGGCAAGCTGGAATTGATGACCACCGCCTTCCGCCCTGGTGGTACGATCCCGGCGCAGTTTACGTGCAGTGGGGTAAACATTTCGCCTGCCCTCTCCTGGAACCAACCCCCGCCGGGCACCCAGAGCTTCGTGCTGATCGTGGATGACCCGGACGCTCCCGCCGGAACCTGGGTTCACTGGGTGGTGTATAACCTGTCACCTTCGGCGCGGCATTTGCCGGAGCACGTGCCAGCAGGGGAGGCCGTTGCGAACGGCGGTAAGCAGGGCATCAACGACTTCCCCATGAACGGTTACGGCGGCCCCTGTCCTCCGCCAGGCAAACCCCACCGGTATTTCTTCCGGCTCTATGGCCTCGACACGGTCTTAGACTTGCGCGCCCCAGTCCATCGCCAGGATATCGATGCGGCCATGAAAGGTCATGTCCTTGCGCACGCGGAATTGGTGGGGACGTTCGGGCGGTGAAGTGTTCAGCGTCGAACCAGGAACCATGGCGGAGGTTAAGTGAACAACGTGAGGCTGCGCGCCCTCAATGCTCTTGACCGCAGGCCATGTTTCCTGAAAAACTATCTTCGATCAGCCGGTGGCGGGAAGGGCGCAAAGGGCATCAATTTGACGCGCGGTGTGCTCCCCGCCTGGCCGTTTACGGTTCCTGTACGGAGGCTCCCCAACGGTTGCCCCCGGTAGGACAATTCTCTTAAGGAGCGAATACGACACAGTGAGTGAAGAAACCAAATCCCCATCAACGGCAACTGCCCCCAGCGTGCGGACAGTGAAATACGAAGAAGATGCCATCTGCCAGGAGGGCAAAGTCGTAGCGCGAGTCGTGGCGCCGGAAATTCGCCGGGGCGCTCGGGAGGTCTACTTTGCCGAGATTAGCAATAGCGACGACTTGGCCCTGACGGAGGAATGTGAATTCCAAAAGTATCGGCTGATGATCCAGCGCATCGAGTACGCCTCGCGCATTGACAAGAACGCGCCGGAAAAGGGCCGGTTGCTCCGCGGCGTGGTGGCGGAAATCTTGGGCTACCGCGAGCAGTAATCTGTTCTCGGGCAGCTAACCTCGGAGGAGACGCACGTTCGGGGTTAAAGACCAGATGCGCGGGAAAAGCCTGCTCTCCGGGTTCTCCGTCCGGAACCTTCTAGACTGGGCTTCTCACAACGTTTGGACGATGCTGGAAGGGCGGGGCTAAACAGGCTGCGGAAAAACTCGAATGGGCTGTCATCCTGAGCATTGACAGCCTTGCGGCTGCCCATGATAGGCAGAAACTCGGGCCGAGGAAGGGGAGCGCGGACCTGCTTTTTAGGTCCGCGGCTTTTCCTTGTCCATCGGGGACGTGCCGCGGACCTAAGAAACAGGTCCGCGCTACGCCTGCTGAATTCCAAGGACTTACGCGTCGAGTTTCTGCAGAGCAGCGCGAAGGACGCCGACAGTCTGCTGGGTTTCATGAACCGGACCAAATACGGGGGTTCTTCGCCCCAAAGGCCGGCTCAGAATGACAGTTTGAGCGACGGTGAATCGGAACGACTTACGCGTCGAGTTTCTGCAGAGGAGCAGTGGCGACGAAGAATCTCGCATTGCCTTGAAAATGCTCAGAGCGAGATCCTTCGCTTCGCTCAGGATGACAGCATTGGCGGGTTTTTCCCCAGCCTGTAAAGCCCCGCCCTTCCAGAGCCGTGGTGAGAAATCCGGACTAGACCTCCTGGAAGGGCATCAGCTTCCAAAGTCCCGAGGTCTTGCAGACTTGGCAACTCCATTCCACCCCGCCTTTTTCCATAAGCACGGTCAGCGGGGTTTCATCCACGCGGAGGGACTCGCGTGCGGAGCAGGTTGGGCACTCGATTACCACCCGGACTTTGAGTTGGTCCCCGGTCTCGAGTTCAGGGAGGTCCACGCCCCAGATGTTCGTTTCCGGTGCCAGATTCTCGATACCCCAGTAGGTAAACTTAAGTTCAGGACTTTGCAATTTGGACACGACCCGAAAGACCGAATCTTGTCCCGTCGGATGGCTGACCAGGCGGATTTCCGAATCCGGCAGCAGTTGATGAGTTAAGCGGATCTTGGCTCCATGCTGGTTTACAATGACGGTGGTGGCTTCCTCGGTAAAATCGACGCCGCGATAATCAAACCCGAAAACACGGATGGGGACCGACAGCGCTACTCGGCAACTCCGCCGGGTTTGAAACTCCAGCATGGACAAGTCCTCCAGGGTCGCACGGCGCCCATAATGGGTAGATATTACCTTGACTAGGGAAGATTTTCCAGATTCATTTACGCAATAGCCAAAGAGGATTTAGTTAGCCGGCATGCGGGGCTCCACCTGTTGGGCTTCCAGCATGCTCAAGGCATCGGAGATTTCATCAAGCAGGGCGCGTGCATCCTGCTCCCCCGTACTTGCCGCGGCCACAATGGCGTAGGCGCAGTTCAGGCACAAGCAGTATGCGCGGCTCTCCGAAATTTGCATGGGGCGGCAGACTGCACACGGCCATTCATCGCACGAATGAACAAGGAGACCCCCCGGCGTCATGGCGAAATCCACAGTAACCCCCAGCCGCCCGCGCTACGAATTCAAGCAAGTGGGCCGCCACTGTTGCATATCGGGTTTCTGGGGCCAAGCTTAAACGTAGAATAGGTGTAAGGTATCAGGTGCTAAGTGTCAGGGGCTAGGTGTTAGGTGCCAAGTGCGAGGTGCCAAGCGTCAGATTCTTACTGACGCCTGATACCTGAAACCTTCCGCGTCTTACCGCTCATAACGGACGCCATAAATCTTGCGTCCGGTGCCTCGCATTTCGCGGCAGCGCACCATATGGCCGCGGATTTCGATGTTGTGACCGGTCTTTTCGTAGGGACAGGTGACGAGAACGACTTCTCCAATCTCGTAGTCCCGGTCAGTTATGTAGCACATGCCGCCGCGCGAGACGTTTTCGCTGCGGGTCAATTCTTCCTTTCCATAGAAGCTGCGCACGCGGATGGGCAATTGGAGAGCAACCCGATTGTGGGTTCGGCGATTCGCTCCGGCCGGATGTCCGATGAGGTTCTCAAGGCTGGGGAGATCGGCGCCCTCTTCATCGCTGGAGAGGGGGATGGACGGTTCTTTATAGCTCCAGGAAGTCGAGCGCCCGCAAGCCGCACACTCCTTGACCAGCAATCCTGAGGTCCCCAACACTTCATGCTCGACCAGAGAGAGGTGGCTGAGTTTCACCGCGTGGCAGCGCCGGCACTCGATCAGCGCCGTGCAGATCTCTTCCGCTGACGCGGGCGGAGGAAACCCGATGCCCCAAAGGTCGCAGGTTGAGTCCAGGCACTCGATGCCCCATTCGCCGCCCTCGCCGGAAAAAGGTTGGGTTGGTCCCACGACGCGAAAATTGGCGCTGCGGCGCCCCACCATAGCCGCAAGGATCAACACGGCGCCCGCCGCCACCGGCCGCTTCAGGTAGATTCGCGCCCCTTGCCTGTTGATGACGATCGTGTGAGACACTTCGGTGAACTTTTCACCGTTCCGGTCCATTCCCTCGACGCGGATGGGCACCGTAATCAGCAGCCGCTCGCTGCGCCGCCGCTCAACCTCTTTCAGCGATGCTTTTGATGAAGTCGCGGGCGGGCGGGTGGCTTTCGGTGACTCGCTCATTTCCCTACCCTCGAGCATGTCCTCACCGGATTATGGCCGCCGGCGGACCCCCAAGTGGATAATTATACGCACTCTACTTTAGCACAGGCAGAGCCCTGCGGGTGAGATGAAGAAGGGGAGGGGGTCAGATTGTTGTAAAGGCGCTCTTTGAACGCTGGAAACTATTGAATCAAAGGCCGGCGTCATAAACCGCCGCTCCAAAAATACCAACGTGACACACTTCTCACCTTGGGAGATACTAAATACCGGTTAGCTCATCCTGTTGACCCAAAAGAAGACTGACCGAATTCTTAGCACATGTCCTATAATCAAAGATTCAAGATCTGATTCATTCAGGAGAAGGACCATGACCCTAACTCAGAGCGCGCCAGTTATCAGTCCGGTGGGTTCCCTCGTCGCGAGGAGAATGATTGCCTGCTGGCTGCTGGCTACGTTTCTCCTCTGCGGAGCGGGTGTCCGGGTCCTAGCGGGAAGCCCGGCCGACGTGCCAACCGTCAGCGGCGGCATGGGCCCATGTACTGCGGACTTCACCGTAGTCGACGCCTCCAGTAAGCCGATCTATGACGCCAAGGTCCACCTCAAGGTAAAGTACGGTTTCATGAGCAAGAGAGATACCGATCTTGAAATTGGCACCAACGGTGACGGTAAGGCGCGGATGGAAGGCCTACCCGAAAAGCTGAAGAAGCCCCCGATGGAGTTTACCATCAGCAGCGGCGATCTAACCAAGTCAATAACCAGCGACCCCGCCGCCGACTGCCACCCGACGTTTGCCGTCACCCTGGGAAAGTAAGAAGAGCTGTCTCCGTCGGCGTTGACAGCGGCCACCCATCGTATGGCCCACCTGTAAGATAGGTGGACCTTCAGCAGCGGCTTCCTCTCGTCACCATCGATCTTTCTCTTGATGGGGAGGGCATAGCCTGGTGAAACCCTTAAATCCTGGGCGCCAAGTGGAAGGCTGGCGGTTGCCGCTGGGTGGTATCGAGCATGATAAAAGGCCGCGATCACGACGAAATTGACTGGGCTACCGGCTGATTATATAGAAAATAAGGGGAACTGCTACCGCGCGCGTAAAGGTGCTTTGGCACGGGGGTTTACCCACGCGCGTCGTCTTGTCGGCGCATCCGGGTCCCACATTGTCAGTAGCCGTTAAGAAATGTGAGGCCACGGATTGGCCCAGGTCCTTGCGGATCAAGACTAAGAACTAATCAGTGCTGATCCGTATTTATCCGCGGCAATGCTCATTTTTTCACCCCTTCGTTACTGGCGAGTACCGCGGCGGAGCCCTAAATGAAAGCAATACGCAAAACGCTAAGTGCAAAACTCAAGGTTGGGTTGGTAGTTGCGGCGCGAGAGAAAATCAACAGGCAAAGGGCAAAAAAGAATGCAATTTTCGTTTAGGTCCTGCGACGTTCTCCACTCCATATGCTGCTCCTGCCGCCGGTCAACGGGTTAACTCTGTTGCCGGGAACCGCCGCCGCGGCGGGCCGTTACTGGACCGCGACCGTCAATGCAAGTGAAAGTAAAATAAAGGTTTGCCGGATTTATCAAGGATCCAACACCGCGTCTGCGCCATGGAACAAAGGTGGAGCAACTCTGTTGATACCGGCCCCAATATTGCTCCTGGAGGCGTAAGATCATTTTTTTACGAAGTGTGCACTTTTGAACAGACAGTCAATATTGCATACGATATCCTGTGCGCGTTATATGAGCAGGAGCCGCCCCACGTATGCAACTTGGACCTTCAATTTATGACCAAGGGATGACTCCTGCGCAATCGCCCTCCTATGCTGCAAGCCTTGAAGTAGTACAGTCACCACAGCCAAATGGGCACTTCGGACTTATTCGAAGTGCCCTCCCCCCTTTCGGATCATCCGGGAATGGTTATTCATGATGGGAATCGTCCGGCCGTAATGCCATCCGCACACGCCAGAAAAAAGTGGTGAGAATATCGGCGACTGGCGCAGAAATTCGTCCTTTGACAGCGGCGATTTCCCCAAGGGGCTTGCGGGAAATTCCGCTCCGCCCAAGTCGGCCTGTAAAGTTGTCCGCTGCTGGAGATGGTTCTCGTCAAGGCGCCCTTCGCGGGCGGTCTTCCGCCAGCCCCACCCATCCGGCAGAGCCATCCCAGCATCGGGGGAAATGCCGGCTAGGAGTTGGGGGCGGACGTCCGTGGTCTGCGGGGCTAGCATTGGGGGCTGGACGGCTACGCATGCTGCAGGGCGGAAGCCGGCCGCTGCTATGGCTGCCCACCGCGCGCCTTCCGCCTACCGCTTACTGCCTTCCACCAACTGCTTATTGCCTACCGCCCTGATGAACAAGCAGAGTTGAACTGCCTGTGGTATTCTCCCTCGCTGCTCATTTTTGCCCGAGGCGCCGCGGGCGGAGGCATACCCGCTTCCGCCGCTCCACTCGCACGAACGGGATGCGTTCGGTCGCGCGGGCTTGCGGCCATCCCCGCTCGCGGAGGAGACAAAACCTGCCATGAAGTTACATCACGTTATCGAAGCTCAGCAATTTAATACACCCGTACTTCTTCAGCTTTTCCATACTGCCCTGGAAATGGAACGCGTAGTGGCCCAAGGGGGCACGCAGGAATTTCAGAAGCGCATCATGGCCACGCTTTTCTACGAACCCTCTACCCGCACGCGCTTCTCCTTTGAAACCGCCATGCACCGGTTGGGAGGGCGCGTCATTTCCACGGAAAACGCCGCCGAGTTCTCTTCCGTGGCCAAGGGTGAAACCCTGGAAGACACGGTCCAAATCCTCAATGGCTACGCGGACGTGATCGTCATCCGCCACTACGAGGTGGGGGCCGCGAAGCGCGCTGCCGCCGTCTCGCCCGCCCCTGTTATCAATGCCGGCGACGGCGCGGGCCAGCATCCCACCCAGGCCCTGCTTGATCTTTACACCATCCGCAAAGAAATTGGCGCGGTAGACGGACTGAAAATCGCCATGGTGGGGGACTTGGCGCAAGGCCGCACGGTGCGCTCGCTCACTTACCTGCTGAGCAAATACCAGGATATCAAAATCTACTTTGTCGCGCCGACCCCGCTGAGGATGAAAGAGGACATC
This sequence comes from Terriglobia bacterium, assembly GCA_049519635.1. GTDB lineage: Bacteria > Acidobacteriota > Terriglobia > UBA7540 > UBA7540 > Bog-366. The sequence goes on from JBEKQO010000182.1 coordinate 7,962, forward strand.
CTCGAGCACTTGCGCGAACGTCATATCTGGTACGAGGAGGAGACCGACCTGGACAAAGTTTTGCCGGAGGTTGATGTCGTCTACCAGACACGCATCCAGAAAGAACGCTTCGGCGACCGGGTTGCCGACTATGAAAAATGCCGCGGCGTTTATGTAATCAACCCCCATACGCTGGAGTTGATGAAGTCAAAATCAATCGTCATGCACCCTCTGCCCCGGTTGGATGAAATCAGTAGGGAAGTTGACAGCGATCCGCGCGCCGCCTACTTCCGCCAGGCGCAGAACGGCTTGTACGTACGCATGGCGCTGCTGTCGATGGTGTTCTCGTAAGGAAGGTGTTAAGGTTGTGGGGTACAGGGCGCGACCGGATTAACCCCGGCGCCAAAACCCCAATTTTGATGAGACTCCTGATGAACTCAAGAACAGTTTTGATCTTCATGCTGGCATGCGTGGGCGCCGGCACACTTTGCGCGCAGAGCACACCTTCACCCGCACTGCTGGTACTGGCAAAGAGGGACACCTCTCTGGCAATTGTTGATCCCGCAACTCTGCAGGTGGTGGGACGGGTGCCTGCCGGGCCGGACCCGCACGAAGTCATCGCTTCCCCCGATGGGAGGTTCGCCTATATCTCCAATTACGGCGGGGGAGCCTACAACACGCTATCGGTTGCTGATCTGGTGGCGCAGAAGCCGCTTCCGCCCATAGACCTCGGTGTGTTGCATGGGCCCCATGGTTTGTGGTTTGCCGGCGGCAAGCTGTATTTTACCGCGGAGGCCAACAAGGTTATCGGGAGATACGATCCGTCCTCGGGGAAAGTCGATTGGGTCCTGGGCACAGGCCAGAACCGGACGCACATGATTGTCGTGGCAAGTGGTCTTGACCGCATATTCACCTCCAATGTCAGTTCGGCCACCATCAGTATTATCGATAAGGTGATCCATCCCCCTGGCCCTCCGGGACCCCCACCGGGTGCGCCGAATGGGCCTCCGCCGGGCCCCAGAGGGCCCGATTGGGACCAAACTCTCGTCGCGGTGGGCAGAGGGTCCGAAGGCTTTGACATCACTCCCGATGGCAGAGAACTGTGGGCTGCGAACGCTCAGGATGGCACGATTTCCATCATCGATGTTGCCAACAAAAAGGTGACTCAAACTTTGGACGCCAACGTTGTGGGGGCCAACCGCCTGAAGTTTACGCTCGATGGCAAACGGGCATTTGTCTCTTCGCTGCGCGGTGCTGATCTGGCAGTGTTCGACGTCAGCTCTCGCCAGGATGTCAAACGGATTAAGCTTGGACGTGGCGCCGCCGGCATCCTAATGCAGCCCGACGGTTCGCGCGTCTACGTCGCCTGTAGCCCGGATGATTATGTCGCGGTTATCGATTTGAAGACTCTGGAAATCATCGGGCACATTGATGCCGGCCGAGAACCCGACGGCCTTGCATGGGCGACGCGGCAATAAGCATGGTATCTGGCCCCCCTACGCCGCAGGCGTCTCCTCCCCGGCGGGCGATATGTCACATCGCAGCTGGCGAGCACCTTAATCCCTTCGCTGATTCTGCCCAGATGGCCACAACGTAACCAGGACGGTACTTCTGTACTAGTACGCCAGTTATCTTGAGTGCAACCTGATTTTCCTTCAGAATGTCTAGGCAACATCAAAGGTCAAATCATAGAAAAAGATCGCGAGGGGTTAAACACATGGTTATCGGGACAAGATTACGGGCTCTCCGTGAGGAGAGAGGACTATCGCAGGGAGATATCGAGAAGAGCACCGGGCTACTTCGCTGCTATATCTCGCGGATTGAGAACGGGCACACCATCCCATCCTTGGAGACTTTGGAGCGGTTTGCGGGCGCCCTGGATGTTCCCTTATATAAAATGTTTTACGCAGGTGAAGGTGAGGCTCCCACACCCAATCTGGTTCAGCGCAAGACCTTGAATGATTTAGCTGCACAACCGGGGAAAGCGGGGGAGGATGCGCGATTTATGCTGCAGTTTCACAACGTCCTCGCCCAACTCGGCGATCCTGACCGCGATGTGCTGCTGACCTTGGCAAAAAAACTAGCGACCCGCTAAACTCCACAGGTTGCGGTTGATCGCTCTCATGGGAGGGATCTATCAGCGGCAGTGCTGATGATCCCCCGTGCGGAGAGGCTCACATCAGTTTACTGCGGGACAAGGATAACGTTTTCCTCGGGCTCTTTGCCCGTAGATTTCTCCGGCACCTTGCCGGAAACAGCCCGCAGATAGTTCACAAGGTTCCATCGGTGTAAGTCGCTCAGGCGGCCTGTCTGCGACGGCATAGGTTCTGGCCCGGTGCCAATGATCGCGAAGATCTCTCCGTCGGTCCGGTTCTTCAGCGTATCCGGCTTGGTGAAATCCGGCAAATTGAGCTTCATGTCAGCCCCCAGTTCGCCTTTTCCATCTCCCTTGTCGCCATGGCATAGGGCACACTGGGTGGCATAGATCTTTTTGCCGCGTTCAACGGAGATTTCGGTGAATTTTACCGGGTTCTTCCGGGCTTTGTCATCGGCCGAAATCGTTGCCGGGTGAGGCGCGGCCGGAGCAGCGGTTGTGGCGGCGCCGGCAGGCGGCGTTTCTTTCTTCTCTTGAGCCCACAGGCAACCTGCTGCCAAAACCAGAACAAGCCATATTGTTTTTGAAGGCATAGCATCCCTCGGGTGGATATCGCTCATGCGCCATAATCAATCCGACTTGGTGAGGATTACGGTGCTTTTAAACCACCCCACTGCCACGCGAGCAATTTCGTTACCCACTTTGACCCGGAATTGCTGTTTTCTTAGGAATTTCCATTTTCAAATCCCAGGCTGTTGAAAAAGTTAACACCTCCAGACTTGGGGTATCTGTTCAAAAAGGAACACACAGGCAACTTTATTTTTGACCAGTTTAAACTGAGCCTTTACCCGCAGCCACCCCGCCCCAGCCTCTGAATCTCCCCGCACGGAACCTCCCTCCTATTCATCCATGGGGCTTGCGATTGCAGCGGAGAGGATCCGTCTTTTTGCCCATATTTGCCTGGATTCTTCCCCCGCCCTCACCGCAGCAAGGGAAGAAGAATGGCAAGAGGCACGAATGGAGAGGGGAAGGTACCTTAACTGTGACCAGCGACGTAGAGGAGCAGTGCGAGGATGAAGACGGGAATCAATCCCAGAAGCAGGTAGGGAAGAAAGCTTCCCTCGCGCTCCGCCCGCTGCCTATTGGTCGTTCGACGCTCAGCGCTGGCACCTACGGCGACCAGATCCGGGTGCTCTAAATCCCAGGAAAGTTCGCGGGCATCGCGATAGCGGTTCAGAGGAACGCGCTCCATTGCCCGCAGGACGATCTCCTCCAGAGCGGGAGAGATATCAGGAGCAATTTTCCGGGGCGACGGGGCGTCGGTGTGGAGCTTGACGTTCAGGATCAAGAAGGGGTCAGGTCCAGGGAATGGCGTTTCCCCCGTCAACATTTCGTAAAGAATGACTCCCAGGGAGTACAAATCGATGCGAGCATCGCCGCGTTTCCCCTTGACCTGTTCGGGCGAAATGTACTCGGGCGTTCCCTGGGTTTTGGAGAGCTTACCGAACGTCAAACGGCGCGCGTCGGCTTTGGAAGCGATGCCGAAATCGATCAGCTTGATGTGGTCGTGCGCGTCGACCATGATGTTCTCTGGCTTCAGGTCGCGGTGCACGACCCCTTGCCCGTGAATGTAATCGAGCGCATTGCAAATCTGGAGCGCCATTCGAACGGCCCGTTCGGGAGAAAGCTTTCCCTGTTCGTTGAGCACCTGACGCAGCAAGCGCCCTTCAATCCATTCCAGCACCATGTATAGACGGCTACGATTCTCTTCGGCAAAGACCTTCATGTTTCCGGGATGGCTTAGGGTCGTACCAATCTCTTCCTCTCGCCGAAAGCGGTCGAAGAAGACGGGGTCACTCTCCATCTCGAAGTGCGGAAGTTTGATTGCCACGGTGCGGTCAGTAGTCAAGTCGGTGGCGCGGTAAATGGTCGCCATCCCGCTGGTGGCCACTCGGGCGTCAATCCGGTAATGATCGAGCATCTCTCCGGGATGAAGGGGAACCAATTGCGTCGTGTAAGCACCCATACAAGCCCATCGTACGGCACGAGGCATAAGTAATTCATAAAGAAGCCCCAAGGAATCTATAAATAGGGGGACGGGCGCTCCGCCAGGCTGTGGCAAATCCAACAGCCGCCCGGGCTGCCTTGCGCTTACATCGCGATGCGCGGGTGAGTATGCTCGCGGAGGTACCAACAGGGGTTGTATCCCATGTGAGGAAACAAGGAGTTGACGCAGGTCTGCTTTTGGGGATCGAGAAAGTATAAATCTGACTTGCCGCTCTTCAATCCCACGTCATAATAAGGCCGCACGGTGACGGTGCTGTAAGGCGCGCGCCCTTTCGGGATCGGGATGCGCACCGAGGCGTAATCCCCCATGTAAACTAGTGCGAGCAACGCTACGATGATCAAGGCAATATTCTTTATCAGACTCACGCGCTCATCCCCGCCCAATGGCCTGCCTGGCTCATCGAGCCCACCCCATTCTGTGTCTCTGTAAGCCGAACACGCATCCCTTTCGGCAGGAATAATTGTAACTCATTTGCGCCCCCCGTGGCGCGACCCGCGCAATCCCATTTTCATTCCCAGAGCCTTCGGGCTTGACCCTATTACACCACTTCGCAACGCGGCGGGACACCATTTCGTGCATACCGGTAAAATCGCCAACCTTCCGCCGGTCCGATTTTCTTCGGCAGGCCGCAAATCACAGTAAATGGGCCGGTTAGGGAGATTGATTGGGGCTATACTTTTGGCAGGCCCGTTGCATATGCCCGGCTGAGGTTGACGTAAACTAACGAGGGAGGTTCCGATGAAACGCATCCACATATTCTTTGTGCTTCTTCTGATGACGCTGACCCTAAGTCTCGCCCGTAGTGCCAACGCCCAACGCTGGGACTGGAATAGCGAAGGCTCCGCCATGCAATTCCGCAGCTTCGACACATTCCTGCACGATCACCCCTGGATCGCCAAAAAGCTCTGGGAAAGACCCCAACGCGTTGACGACCCGGGATTCCTCAACGGTAACAAAGAGATTAAACAGTGGCTTGACGACCACCCCGCCGCGGCGCGGGCGTTCCACGAAGACCCCGTAGGCTTTATGGAGCGCGAACGCCATTTCCAGATTTATGGCGCGGACTTTGCCGCAGGTAACGGACGGCGCGGTGAACTTGCCCGCTTTGATTGGTTCCTCGATGGCCATCCCGACATCCGCCACGAATTGATGCGAAGACCTGAACTTATCGACAAACGCGAATATCTGGAACGTCACCCCGAATTGCGTGACTTTTTGCATCAACACCCTGCCCTGCGCGCTGAACTGCAGGATCACCCTCGCGAATTCATGGAGCGAGAAGCCCGCTACGAGCACGGCACGTAATCCCCCCTGCCTCCTGCAATGCCCAAGCGCGCCCGGGCTTCGATGGCCCGCGCGCTTGGACATCGGGCGCGACGGCGGCGTTCCTGGCGCATTTCCCCTCATGTCGAAATCGGCTTTTGTCGATAACGATGCGGGGGAGTGCGCACGCCCCGCCTGAGCGCGAGGGTGCCGCCGTCCGGCGAACTCGTCCTTGCTCATTACGAGGCTCGCTCCTGCCGATAAGCGATGCGGTCAACCAGGAACAAATCGAAAATTCATTTTCTGAATCCACTGGCGAGAACAATTTTGGATTTAGCCCGGGTTTCCTTCCCCCGATAATGAAGGGAAGGGCGAAGCTCTCACTGCCAACCGCGCGAGGAGAACATCTTGGCTGGGGAGATATCCGGGCTCGATGTTGGGGCATGGGTCTGGCCCAGAGAAATCATCACGGCTTTGGAAGGATCGAGTCTCTAACGAGTCCTCGGCTGTAATCCTAAGCGAAAATTTATCCGGGGTTTGGATGCTGCGTTCGTCCACCGGCATCCGCGGGGTCGGAGTCCTCTCCCAGTATCCCGTGCCGGCCCGCTTACCCGGACTTCTCACCACGTTTGGACGATGCTGGAAGGACGGGGCTTCAGCCCCGCCGAAATCGCGGCTCCCGCCCTCTATTCATCCCGCACACCGCGCAGCTTGCGGCTGCAAGCTGCGCGGTGTGCGGGACTTGGAAATAATCAGGACAGCCTTCCAACGGCGGGGCTAAAGCCCCGCCCTTCCAGAGTCGTGGTGAGAAATCCGGCCTAAACATGCGGCTTTCCCAGGGGCTTGACTAAATCCGGGGTGAGGGATATCTTGACGCTTTGTTTTTGGACCATCGGCATAATGTTCTCTTATCAAAGAGAAAAATCTTTTTTATGGAGGGAGTATGAATCCGAAGGCAGTGTTGGAGTTTGCAACAGCCAATAACGTCAAGATCGTTGACCTACGCTTCACAGACCTGCCGGGACTGTGGCACCACGTTTCCTATCCAAAGCATGAATTGGTTGAGGCCTCCTTTGAGGAGGGGTTTGGAATGGACGGCTCAAGCATCCGGGGGTGGGCCGCCATCCATGAAAGTGACATGCTTCTGGTGCCTGACCCGAGCTGGTATATGCTCGATCCTTTTACCGATACACCCACCCTGGTCCTGATTGGCGACATCATTGATCCCGTCACCAAGCAGCATTACGTTAGAGATCCGCGCAACATTGCCAAAAAAGCCGAGACCTATCTTGCCTACACGGGCATTGCCGATAAGGCCTATTTCGGCGCGGAAGCGGAATTCTTTATCTTTGACAACATCCGCTTTGATCAAGCCCCACAGCATGGCTATTACTTCATTGACGCCGAGGAAGGCCGTTGGAACTCCGGCCGCGAGAAGGACAACCTCGGCTACAGGCCTCGTTACAAGGAAGGTTACTTCCCGGTTCCGCCCACCGATCATTACCAGGACTTGCGCAGCGAGATGGTCCTGGCGATGGAGAAGGCGGGGCTCGACATCGAGTGCCATCACCACGAGGTGGCCACCGGTGGCCAATCGGAAATTGACCAACGCTTCAACTCCATGTTGAAATCCGCCGACGGAATGATGATTTACAAATACATCATCCGCAACGTGGCCTACCAGTACGGCAAGACGGTGACCTTCATGCCCAAGCCGATTTACCAGGACAACGGCTCCGGGATGCACACCCACCAAAGTTTGTGGAAAGAGGGAAAGGCGCTCTTCTCGGGTGACCGATACGCGGGGCTGAGCCAATTGGCTCTCCATTACATTGGCGGGCTGCTGAAGCACTCTCCCGCGCTCGCCGCGTTGATTGCTCCGACCACAAATTCTTACAAGCGCCTGGTACCGGGGTTCGAAGCGCCCGTTAACCTTGCTTACTCACGGCGCAATCGCAGCGCGGCCTGCCGCATTCCCATGTACTCGGCCAGTCCCAAGGCGAAGCGCGTGGAA
>JBEKQO010000183.1:0-15379 GCA_049519635.1 Terriglobia bacterium
ATGAGGAGGGGTGGCGCGCCGAGCGCCGGGGTGGTGCTGACAAGCAAGCGTAGTGCGGACCTGTTTTTTAGGTCCGCGGCACATCCCCGATGGACAAGGAAAAGCCGCGGACCTAAAAAACAGGTCCGCGCTACCCTTCCTCGGCCCGAGTTTCTGCCCATCCTGGGCAGCCGCAAGGCTGTCAATGCTCAGAATGACAGTCCGACAAGTTTTTCCGCGGCCTGTTTAGCCCCGTCGCTATACAGCCTTCCCGATTGTTCCTGAGTGCCGCGCCCTGCACGCTTGCAGCGGTAAGTTTGCCCTTATAGAATCCAGGCCAGTTCGCATGGCCTCTTGGAGGTTCAATGTGATGGGGAAAAGAACGTTTTGGTGGTTGGTGGTGGCAGGCGGTACGCTGGCATCTATTTCGGTGGTCCTTGCGCAGACCGGAGGCGAAACACCGATCTACCTCGATCCGAAAAGGCCGGTCCAGGAACGAATAGATGACCTTATGAGCCGGATGACGCTTAAAGAAAAAGTCGGGCAGCTCAATTTACCTTGTGTTTATGTGCGCGATCTGGGGACGACCATTCCCGCGAAGCAGGATGCATGCAGGAAATTCACGGCCGGAACCTATACCCAGGAAATCGGTCCCGCCTGCGGATTCTTCACCCTCGCCAATGAGATTCTCCGCGAAGGCGCTCGCCAGCAAGCCGAATACTTCAATGAACTGCAAAAGATCGCGCTCACCCAGACGCGCCTTAAAATTCCGGTGCTGGAAGACGAAGAAGGCACGCACGGCGGCATGTTCCCCGGCGCCACGGTTTTCCCGGAGGGCCTGGCCATGGGCAGTTCGTTTGACCTCGACCTGGTGAAGTCGGTGTACTCGGCTGCTGCCGCGGAGTCTCGCGCCGTCGGAATCCACATCCTCTCCACCCTGGTGATGGAACTGGATCGTGATCCGCGCATGGGCCGGAACGAGGAGGCCTACACCGAAGATCCTTACCTTTACATGCGCATCGGCGAAGCCCTGGTGCACGGTGCGCAAGGCCCCGACATCTCGCGGCCCGATAAGGTTATCGCCTTGCTCACGGATTTTCCCACGCAAAGCGAACCCGTCAGCGGGCTGGAGCGCGGGGCTATTGAGATGTCGGAACGCTCGCTCCGCGAAAACGACATGCTGCCCTGGATTGGGGGCATTACGAAGGCTGGTGCTTTAGGCGTAATGGCGGGGTACCCGGAAATCGAAGATGTGCCGGCGCACGCTTCCGTGAAGTGGATGAACGATATCCTGAGGAATGATATCGCCTTCAAGGGGATCGTGGTGGGTGAAGGCGGAGGTATCGGGACGATAGTTTATGAGCAAATCGTCCCCACCCAAAAGGAAGCGGGCCTGCTGGCGCTCAGAGCCGGCGTCGATGTCGGCATCAGTTACGAGCCCGCCTACATGGGGCCCTTGGTGGAAAGCGTGGAAGAGGGCCGAGTCCCCATCGCGCTGGTGGATCGGGCCTTGCGCAGAGTTCTGGAGCAGAAGTTCAACTTGGGCTTGTTTGAGAATCCCTATGTCAATGTGGACCACGCCGTCCAGGTGGTGCACTCGCCAGCGAATCAAGACCTGGCTCTGCGCGCAGGCCGCGAAGGGATCGTGTTGCTGAAAAACGACAAGAACCTGCTGCCACTGAAGAAGGATTTGAAATCGGTGGCGGTGATCGGCCCGAATGCGGATGACGTGATGAACCAACTGGGCGACTATTCGCCGAAGAAAGTTTTGCAGCACGTCACCACCGTCATCGAGGGAATTAAGGCCGCCGTTTCAACTCAAACCCAAGTCACTAGGGTGCGCGGCTGCGAGATTACGGGCACCGACAAGAGCGGGTTTGGCGACGCCGTAAAGGCGGCCCAGGGCGCTGACGTCGCCATTGTGGTGGTGGGAGAGAGACAACACATGACTAACGGGACCGACAGCCACGGCGAGCCCACCGACGGCGAAGGGCACGACGTGGCCAGCCTGGATCTCTCCGGAGTGCAAGAGGACCTGATCCAGGCGGTCTACGCAACCGGGACTCCCACCGTGGTGGTGCTCGTCAATGGCCGGCCGCTTTCCACGCGCTGGACCTCGGAACACGTGCCCGCCCTCGTGGAGGCCTGGGAACCCGGCGAGCGGGGCGGCGAAGCGGTGGCCGACGTGCTCTTCGGGAATTACAATCCCAGCGGCCGGCTGGCTATTTCCGTTCCCCGGCACTCCGGCCAATTGCCTGTCTATTACAATTACAAGCCCTCCAAGGCTTACTGGATGCGGCGAGGTTACGCCGATATGCCCTCGACGCCCCTCTACCCCTTTGGTTATGGCATGAGCTATACCAATTTTGAGTATAGCAATCTGCGTGTTGAGCCAGCGGAGATCCATCCGGCGGGCCAGGCCCGCGTGACCCTGGACGTAAAAAACGCCGGCGGCCGGGCGGGCGTGGACACGGTCCAGCTCTACATCCATGAGAAATACGCCCCGGTTTCAACCCCCGTCAAGCAGCTCCGGGGCTTTGAGCGAGTGGCGCTGAATCCCGGGGAAACCAAGACCGTTACCCTGAAGCTTACCCCGGAGGACCTCCAGTTGCTCGATATCGACATGCACTGGCGGGTGGTGCCGGGGGATTTTGAGATCATGGTGGGAAAATCGTCGGCGGATATTCCTCTCCAAGGATTACTGAAGGTAACCCCGTAACGAGCGGGGAGCGCGGGACGGACAAAGGGTTGGAGCCGCGATTTCGGCGGGGCTAAACAGGCTGCGGAAAAAGCCTATAATGCTGTCATCCTGAGCCCGTTCGCTGTCATTCTGAGCGCAGCGAAGAATCTCGCTCTGAGCATTTTCAAGGCAATGCGAGATTCTTCCTTCGCTATGCTCAGGACCGCCTGCTGCTCCTCAGAATGACAGTGCCGACGAGTTTTTCCGCAGCCAGTAAAGCCCCGCCCTTCCCGGAGCCCCTAAGAGCGTTTCAGCCTGGTGAGAAACCCGGGCTCGGCCCACTCACGCCAATCAGTGTCCACCGGAAAGCCGGAGGAAGCATGGCGTGACGCTCGACCGGCGCGCATCAAAGGTTCACGTTCCCGGGAAAAGGTTTTTCTCTTATGGTGTCTCGATAATTCCCCCAGGAGGACTTGCTGTGATAACGGAACGCCTAATTCGCATACACATCCCCGTCAAATTGGTTATGGGGATCCTGATATTCTTGCTGACCCTGCCTGCCGTGGGCGCAGACATTCCCGCCAAGAGCACCTCGGATAAACCGCCTCGCAAAGTCATTGTAGGCACGGTCATGCAACCGTTTTGGGGCAAGCATCCGGGCTTACAGAAGCGCTTGGACCAACTGACGGCGATCGTCGATCGCATGCAGGCGGAGTCAGAAAAGAAGTATGGCCGAAGTCTGGACTTGGCGGTCCTGCCGGAGATGGCAATATCCGGTGAAGGCGAGTCCGTGGGAGATGTGGCAGATTGGTCTTATCCACTGGAAGGCGCGATCCAGGATACCTTCGCCCGGCAGGCGCGCAAGTGCCATTGCTACGTCGTGGTCCCTACGTACCTGCTGGAGGATCGGGCTACCAAGCGATGCACCAACGCCGCCATTCTTTTTGATCGAAGGGGCGAAGTCGTGGGCATCTATCGCAAGGTGCACCTCGTGGTCGATACTAACTCAGGCTCCCTGGAGCATGGTGCAACTCCCGGCAAGGAAGAACCCGTCTTTCAATGTGATTTCGGTAAGCTGGGAATACAGATTTGCTACGACACGGATTTTGAGTACGGATGGAGGGAACTGGCGCGCCAGGGCGCCGAGCTGGTTGCCTGGCCCACCCAATCGCCGCAGACTTCCCAACCTGCCGCGCGCGCCAGACGGAACCATTACTACATCGTCTCCAGCACTTGGCGAAACAACGCTTCTATTTTCGAACCGACAGGCAAAATCGTCTCGCAAGTGAAATGGCCCGCGAGCGAGAAAAAAGTCGAGGCCGGCAACCTCACGGCCCCCGAGGACAACATCCTGGTTCAGGAACTTGACCTGAGCTACGCCATCCTCTCCTGGAGTTCCGCCCTGAAGAACGGGGAGGGCCTCAGGAAGATCTACGGCAATAAAGTGGGCTACCGGTATTACGAGGATGAGGACTGCGGGATGTTTTGGTCGAATGACCCGCACATGACGATCCGCCACATGCTGCTAAGCCTGGGCCTGATGGAGGAGCAGGAGGAATACCGGCGCGTGGAAGAGTTCTATCATAAGGACGGTGTTCCGGGGTACTGAAGGGCGGGGCTGAACAGGCTGGGGGATAACCCGCAGGCGCCGCCATCCAGAGCCCTTCGCTGCCGTTTCACCACTGCCGCTTTTCCACGCGCGGCCGCTCCGCGCGGCCCATCGATTTAACCTCGATGGCCGGATGTTTGAGCCCACGCAGGTCCTCGATGTTCGCGCAGACTTTCAGCACGGCGTCGGCGATGTCGTCCGTATCCTTTTTCGAACCGAGAAAGATGTGGTGGGGAAGCCAAATGGCCTCTTCGTAGGCGGCGCGCTCGGAGACGGGACAGTGGAAGGCGGTTTTCAAATCGAGGGGCGTCTCGCGGCCCCAACTGAGCGCCGGCCAATCACTCGCTTCCAACGGGAACAGCGCGCTCTTATAAACTGGTTCGTAAAAGAGGCCGTCGCAGGGAACCCCTTCCATCTGCAGCGCGCCCAGGAATGACGCGCGGGGAATACCGGCGAAATGCTCGGGCACATATTTGAAGACGAATTGGTATGCCGCAATGCGCGTCTGGCGCTTGTCGCCCTTGAGGAACGCGAGGCCGGGTGTCCCGCGCAAGCGCTTCTCGAAGCGCTCCATGTTGGCCTGGCGGACTTTGGCTTGCTTCGGCAGGCGCTCAAGTTGCGCGTCCAGAATCACGGCTTGAAGCTCCGTGATGCGGTAATTGAAACCGATCAGGCGGTGGTGGTATTGATCGGTCGCGCTGGCTCTGCCGCAGTTCGTATAGGACTGCGCGCGCTCGAAATATTCCAGGTTGCTGGTAATGATGGCCCCGCCTTCTCCGGAAGTCATCAGCTTGCTCGACTGAAAGCTGAAGCAGCCCACGTCGCCCGTAGCGCCTGCGCCCTTGCTGCGCCACATGCCGCCGTGCGCGTGCGCACAATCTTCAATCACCACCAGGTTGTGCGCCTTGGCGATGCGGCCGATTTCATCCAAGTCGGCGAAGCGCATGGCGAGATGGACGGGAAGGATGGCCCGCGTCTTGGGCGTCAAGGCCGCCTCGATCAGCTTCGCATCCAGGCAGTACGTGGCGGGGTCGATATCCACAAATACCGGAATGGCGTTGAGAAGCAGGATGGGCCCCACCGTTCCCTCCCACGTGTAGGCGGGGACGATGACCTCGTCACCGGGCTTGATGCCCGCAGCTTTCAAGGCCACCTCGATGGCAATGGTTCCGTTCGCGACCGCCAAACCGTATTTCGCACCATGATAGCGCGCGAATTTCTGCGCGAAAGCGTCGGCAATCTTGTTGGGGAAGGGATAGCCGCCCCAGTTGCGGCTGGCGAGCACCTTCTGCAACCCCCGCGCCTCCTGCTTCTTGTAGGCCGGCCACTCCGTAAAGGGCTTCCTGCGGGTCGGCTTGCCACCAATGATTGCGAGTTTTCCCATAATAGAATTTGCTCCTCAGCAGAAACTCGACGCGTAAGTCCTTGGAATTCAGCAGGTGTAGCGCGGACCTGTTTTTTAGGTCCGCGGCTCGTCCCCGATGGCTAAGGAAAAGCCGCGGACTTATAAAACAGGTCGCGCTATCCTTCTCCTTCAATAGGAAGCCTTAGGCGGTCGAGAGACGAATCTCACGCACTCCGGGGGGCGTTGCACCCGGCTATTACCTGCTACCCTTACGGGGCTCGAAAAGCCAGCAGGTGTCACCCCAATCTCTAAGACCCCGCCCTTCCAATCTCGTGGCGAGAAATCCGCGCCTGTCCCTCCCAAAGGTATCATCTTTGGGATTGAAATCGCCATTCGGGCACAAGTGTATACAGACTTTCCCTCGAAGGCAAATTGAAGTGGAAGGTGAGGTGTGGCGCGAACCTGCCTTGCAGGTCCACGGCTTTTCCTGACCCCTCCGGGCGAGTCGCGGACCTATAGAACATGTCGCGTTACACCTACTTATGGTGCACCAGGTTTACCTCGTCGGAGACATCCACGTTGCTGTAGGCTTTGATCCCGAGGCTCTGCGGGAGGGTGAGCAGGGTCCCTTTCTGGTATCGGCTTGGAAAGAGACCCTGCTCCCGAAATGCCCAACGACTAGAAAATGAACTTCCCTGCTACTTGTCCGACACGGGCACCCTGAGCGCTGAACGCCCCTCCAAAGGAACCGGGGCCGTTGTCGATGCTGCCTTGGATCCCGCCGACGAATTGAGTGTGGTTGAAGGCATTGAAGAACTCAGCACGGAACTCCAGCTTCATCCTTTCGGTCAACCGCACATCCTTCAGCAGGGCCAAGTTCCAGTTGTTGAGTCCTGGCCCAAAAAAGAACCTCCGGCTGGCGTTCCCTTGTTGCCCGACCGCTTCGTAACTGAACAGCGCGGGGTTGAAATAGGGGTTGACGAGGACGCCGGCGCTGTTGAGGTATTGATTTCGCGGATTACGGTTAATGTAGACCCCGTTATGGATGACATTGCCGGGGACCCAGTTGGGCTCATCGGTGGAACCGGATTGCGGTGAGTTGTTCGTGCTGCCCAGCAGCGAGTTGTCATCGGGCTCGGAGATTTGCACCGGGGTTCCGGTGGTGAAGGTGGTGATGCCCGAAATCTTCCAGCCTCGCACCGCCCGGTTGTTCGACCGGAAGAGCTTGTCAAAGGGGAGTTCGACCGTATAGCTGGCGGAGAAATTCTGCGTCAAATCGAACACCGAGAGGGCTTCAAATTCGTGATTGTTGCCGTAGAGTTTCACCTGGTCCCCGAAACCGGAACCATCATCCATCGCCTTGCTGAAGGTATAGGCGAGCAGAATTTGGGAACGTCCCGCCGTTTTGCGCAGCGAGAGCTGAAAGGCGTGGTAGTCGGAGTTACCCGCGTCCATGTAATAACCGTCGTCGCCGAAAACCGCACCCCCGGTGGTAGGATTTATTGAGTTAAAGGGGCCACGGACGGTTATCCCGCTGGCAGGTCCATTAACCGGGTAAAAGACCCCAGTTTCGCCAAAGGGTCCGCACGTCGCGGTTCCCGGCAAAACCGCAGCCGGTGTGCTCAGTTGTTGGCAGAGCGCCGGATTGGCAGGATTGTTTTGGGCGTTGAGAATAAGGTGGTGGCCGAAAGTGCCCACGTAACTCAAGGTCAACAGCGTGTTCGCCTGAAGCTGGCGTTGGATTGAAAAATCCACATGCTCGGCGTAAGGGGAGGGAGAATGGACCAACGGGGAAACATCCCCCCCAAACGGCTCGAATTGCGCCCAATTGATGTTGGTGGCGCCTTTTTGGATCGGGGCAACGGGAAACTTCTGTCCCCCACTACTCGCGTTATTACCATCTTGCCGGTCGATGAAGGGAGTGCTATACAGGTTGTAATTTGAGACGTAGTAAAACAGGCCATAGGGAGGAGCAGCAAAGTTGAAAGTGGCAGCACCCTCGATATTGGTATAGTACATGCCAAAACCCGCCCGAATACTGCTCTTACCCGCATCGCCAAAAATCGTGTGCAGGGGACCATCGGAGAAGTTGGGGGCATAGGCCAGCCCGATGCGCGGGGCGAAATTGTGATAGTTCGTATCGGCGAAGTGGTTGGGAACGCCGGGATCACCGGGGAAGACATATCCCGGCGGCGCCGTGGGGAAGGTCGTCGATTGCAGTCCCAGGATTAAATCGGGGTTCCGATCGTGAGAGTCCGACCAATAGGGAGTTGTCTCCCAACGCAGACCATAATTGATAGTTAGGTTGTGGGTTATCCGCCAACTGTCCTCCCCATACACCCCTAAGTAGTAGCTCCTCAAACTCAGGGAGGAAGGAGCGCCCTGGAAGAAAAAGCTGGTGGCGCCAACCAGCATGTCGGAAAGGTCAAGTCCGGTCTCACTACCGTTAAACCCGAAGCCTCCGTTGCCGCCATTGTTGGGATGGCCGACCCAAAACTGATCCGCGTGGTAGTTCCCGCCGAACTTAATCGTGTGCGTCCCCTTGATGATAGAGAAGTCATCCTGGAGCTGGGATACCTGGTCATATTGCGCAAGAACCGAGTTAAATTGACCCAGGGTGAAATTGTTAAATTGCACTTCCGGCCAATTTTGATATGCGGTGCCCGACTCTTGATAGATGCCACCTGGGGTACTAGGCGGAGCGAACCCAAGCGAGGCGAGCGACGGTCCGGTGCCTGTCGATAGCCCGGTGACATTCTTGTTGTGGACATAGCTGGCGGTGAACTGGTTGACCTTGGAACCACCAAAGGTGGTGGTAATGCCAAACGTGAGCAATTGTGCCTTCCCGATGGTGTCATTGGGAAAACCCGGAACCGTGCTGCCACCATACCCCGGATTAAAAGGTTCAGGGTTGTTCCAGGGGTTGTTATGGTAGTAGCCGGTAATCATACCGATTCGACTATTGCCATCAATCCGCACAGCCCATTTGTCGTCCCGCAGAGTCGAAGGATAGGCGGAGGTGGAGTAGTAGGGAGTGTTGGGGACGTTGGCAGAAGGGATGAGCTTAAGGGTATTTGCGGCGACAGGATCCCATGCCTGCGTAGGAATCACATAGTTGGGAAAGACGCATTGGGCAGTCGTCGTACACGCGGGCCCAAAGTAAGCTTCACCGTTGGTTACCGGGTATCCCAGCCGGGTGCCCAGGAGGTTCGCAAAATAGGCGCCGTTCACCGCATTCGCGCCGGTTTTGGCGGCAATGGTGGCCGCCTGGTCTAGCACATTTCCGTCACGGTCGGCCGCCGAAGGGACGAGAATATCTCCACTGTCTACCCCAGTGGTATTGCGTGTCCCCTGGTAATCGCCGAAGAAAAATATCCTGTTGCGGAGGATCGGACCTCCAAAAGTGCCGCCAAACATGTTTTGTTTCAGGTCCCCACGGGTCGCGGAATAAAAGTATCGTGAATCCATGTCCGAATTGCGCAGGAACTCGAAAGCATCACCATGAAATCGATTGGTCCCGGATTTGGTGGCGACGTTGATCTGCCCGCCGCTATAGTTGCCGTATTCCGCACCCGCGTTGCTGGTAATGATGCGGAATTCGGCGATGGAATCGAGGTTGGGGATAATCATAGCGCCCCCCATATCTCCCTCCACCGTGTTAGCCCCGTTGATCATATAACCGTTGTTGACGTCCCTCTGCCCGCTCATCGACAGGGTGCCATCATCAAGGGAATTCGAAGGTGACAGGGTGCCGAACATCGTCACATTAATCGGCACGACGCCGGGCTGAAGGGCCAAGAGATCAGTGAAGGCGCGGCCATTTAACGGCATATTCGCCATCTCTGTCGCCTCCACAACCTCGCCCGTTTGCGTGGTTTGAGTATTCACTTGCGCCGCCGTCGCCGTCACTGTGACCGTTTGGATCTCCGCTCCCACTTGCAGCGCCGCATCGACACGCAAGGAGGAATCAACGTCAATGATCAGGCCCGTCTCCTGGAATGCCCTGAATCCAATCTTTTCGACGCTGACGTTGTAGGTTCCGATGGCCAATGCCGGGAAGTTATAAAACCCCACCGCGTCGGTCTGGGTCGTCACGACAACGCCTGTCTGCGTGTTCCGGGCCGATACAGCGGCCTGGGGGACAACGGCTCCCTGCGCATCCCGGACGGTCCCCGAAATGCTTCCCGTCACCTTGCCCAGGAGTAGTGCGGGGGCCAACACCAAGAATGCCACCAGCAACAGGCCCTGCCGACACCGGCGTGGCCTCTCTTTTTCCTTCAACATAACACTTCCTTTCCGGCTCAGCGGCCGTTGCGCATTGACCAAACGGACTTATCGGCGCACGTTATCAAATCGAGTTCTGCCCTGTCTGCCCAATAATGCACATTCACGTGTTCAAAATTGCTCAGATCGGGAGATTCAACAAGAAGATAAATCCATGACAATATGGCAGAGTGCAATCAACGTGCCAAACTGTTCAATTTTGACCACTGCCTCAACATATTGAAATGCAAGATAAACACCGGACAGAAGCGCCGAGGAAACCTCGTGTCAAATTCAATCTTCCATTAGTCATATCCCATAAATACGGAAATTTGAATTTATATTTTTCATAAAATTATCTACCTTACAGACCAGATCGCCCCGCCGCCAGAGAAGCTGTGAAGAAGTACCTGGAAGAGCAAAAGCATTTCACGCCAAGGCGCAAAGCCGCTAAGGACGCAAAGAAAGCAAAGCAGTCGTTCATTGGAAATCTTTGCGCCTTGGCGTCTTTGCGTGAGATTGTTTATTTTTTCACCGCTTCAGAGTGTAGGGCGGTTCGCGGACCGCCCCGGCGAAAGGTCCTCGGTCCCGAACTCCACGGAGTGGCGTTGCAGGGGCATTTTTGTGGTGTCCATCCCTTCGCATTTGACCGCGCCGCCCATCGCCAAAAATCTGCTGGCCGGGAAGGCATTGATCATTTTGCGCGTTCCCTTCATACTCCAACCCTGGGTTGAAGCACTGCCATGGAGAACAATATGACACGGCGCGAAATGTTCGAGCTGATGGGGAAATCCACAATTACCGGCGCCCTCGCAACCTTGCCGGCTGCCAGCGCCACGCTAGAGCCGCAGAGCAACACGGCAGCGTTGTCCCCGCCGCCCAGCCAACTGCCGGGGACCGAGCCGTTAACGAGGGAGGGCGACATCGCCGCCCAGATGGTGGAAGGCATCCACCGTTATTTGGCGAAGCAGACAGCCTCTTCGGTGGAAAAACGAAGTGAGCTTTGGAATCGTGATTACTCTTCCCGAGCCGCCTATGAATCTTCTGTCGCCCCCCAGCGGGAACGATTTCGCCAGATGATCGGCATGATGGACGCGCGCCTACCTTTTACCGCTCCCCATCTGGAGATCACCCTGGGTGGGCCTTCCATAGTCGCCTCGGGTGATGGATATAAGGTTTTGAGTGTGCGCTGGCCGGTGCTGGACGGCGTTGACGCGGAGGGGCTCTTGCTCGAACCCACCGGCACACCGCTGGCGCGGGTGGTGGCTCTGCCGGATGCGGATTGGTCGCCGGAAATGCTCGTGGGGCTTGCGCCGGGGATTCCCGCCGATGCCCAATTCGCCCGGCGGCTGGCGGAGAATGGCTGCCTGGTTTTGATTCCCACCCTCATCAATCGCGCCTGCACATGGTCCGGCAATGAACAAATCGGCAAGCTCACCAACCTTACGCATCGGGAGTACATCTACCGCATGACCTTTGAAATTGGCCGGCACATTATCGGGTATGAAGTTCAAAAAGTGCTGGCTGCGGTGGACTGGTTCTCCCAATGCCAACCGGCGCGGCCGATCGCAGCGATGGGTTACGGCGAAGGAGGTTTGCTGGCACTCTATAGTGCCGCCGCCGATACCAGGATCGAGGCTACCTGCGTTAGTGGGTACTTCCAGGCAAGAGAGGGCTTGTGGCAGGAGCCCGTGTATCGAAATGTGTGGACGCTGCTCGAGGCCTTTGGGGACGCCGAACTGGCCGGCCTGATTGCCCCCCGTTCACTGACTGTGGAAGCCGCGCGCGGACCGGAGATTTCCGGCCCGCCTCCCGCTACCGGCGGCCGATCTGATTCGGCGGCGCCGGGCAGCCTGGTGAGCCCACAGCTTTCTGACGTAAGGGCCGAAGCCAAGCGCGCCCAACCGATCTTTGAAAAGTTAGGTGTGGCCAAGCACCTGTCCTGCGTTGCGAGCGGTGACGGGCAGGGCGAACCGGGATCGGCGGAGGCGTTGGACGCGTTTCTGCAAGGACTCGGGGCGCGCGGCCGTTTGAAGGCATTGGGACACGAGCCGCGTGATCTGCGGGTGGGATTCGATCCCGTCGTGCGTCTCCACCGCCAGTTCAAGCAACTGGTGGACTTCACTCAGAAGACCGTGCTGGGGTGCGAATCGGTGCGTGAAAAGTTTTGGGTCCGGGCTGATAGTTCATCGATCGAGAAATGGCAGAAGTCCACGGAATATTACCGCCAGTATCTATGGCAAGAGGCTTTCGGCAAGCTGCCTGCGCCTTCCGAACCGCTCGCGGCGCAAACCCGCAAAATCTATGACGAGGAGACTTGGACAGGCTACGAGGTGCTGATTCCCCTCTGGCCTGAGGTCTTCGCTTACGGCATTCTGCTGCTCCCAAAATCCTTGCGACATGGCGAACGCCGCCCGGTGGTGGTGTGCCAGCACGGATCGGAGGGCCGTCCGCAGGATTTAATCCACCCCGATAATGTGCCCGCGGTGGGCTACTACCGCCGCTATGCCGCCGATCTGGCCGACCACGGATTCATTGTGTACTGTCCCCAGAATCCCTACATCGGGCATCAGACCTTTCAGATCCTCCAAAGGCTGGCCAATCCTCTCAAACTGTCGCTTTTCTCTTTCATCCTCGGTCAACACGAGCGGGCTTTGGATTGGCTCACCACGCATCCCAACGTCGATGCCAGCCGGATTGGATTTTACGGTCTTTCCTACGGGGGAAAGACCGCGGCTCGCGTCCCCCCAATTCTGGAAAGGTACGCGCTCTCGATCTGCTCGGCCGATTTCAACGAAGGGGTCTGGGAGATCTGCCGGGACGATGCCCCTTGGACCTTCCTGTTTGATGAAGAATACTCCATCCTGACCTTCAATCTGGGGAACACATTTAATTATAGTGAGATGGCAAAATTGATGACGCCGCGCCCCTTCATGGTGGAGCGCGGGCACAACGACGGGGTCGGGCTCGATCCCTGGGTGGCCTACGAGTATGCCAAGGTTCGGTACCACTACGATAAATTGGAGCTACCGGACCGGACCCGCATCGAGTATTTTAACGGGGGTCATACGCTCCACGGAGTTGGGACCTTTGATTTTCTCCATCGCTTCCTGGATTGGGGTGAGCCGGCTCACTAGTCCGGATTCCTTGCGGCGAGTTTGGAAGGGCGGGGCTTTACAGTTTGCGGAAATACCCGGCGGCACTGTCGTTTTCAGCCCCACTCCTTTATCCCCTTGTCAGCACCACCCCGGCGCTCGGCGCGCCACCCCTCCTCATCTGAGGAGGGGAGTTTTTTCTTAACTCCCCTCCTGAATCAGGGGGGGTGGCGCCTTTGGCGCCGGGGTGGTTCTCCGCGGTGGGGCCTTCTTCCGCAACCTATTTAGCCCCGCCCTTCCGGCGGTGTCCAAATGTGGTGAGAAGTCCGGGGTTGCGCACCCTGCAGCTACGCCCAGTCGCGGTCGCGGTCGATTCCCTTGGTCAGCATTTCCTGGACATGCGCGACATCGTCGCGGATTTGCCAGTCGAACATGCCCACGGCGAGAAAATCGCCACCGTGCTCGAAGGCGAGGCGGAAACCTTCCGGGGCTTTCACCCTGCCCGCTCCCAGGACTTTGAAGGCAATCCAGGGCTTCTTGATCGATCGCATGAAGATGCCGACCTCGGCTGCTTCGCTACAGTAGTAATTCACCCGGTTGATGGTCACCATATAGAAGTCCGGATCAATTTTGGCCTGCACGCAGGCGCGTGGGGTATCCAGCAGGTGGGCGCCAATACCCGCCATGATTCCGACTTTCTTGAAGCTTTCTACAATCTCGCCGATCTCGTCCACTTTCCCGGCTTTGACTAGCTCATCGGCGATGCCCCCATGGAGATAGACGGCAATGGCGCCATTGTCGCGGGCGCGCTTGGAATTTTCCACCGGCGAGCCCTGCTCGGGCGCGGAGGTGGCAATCCACTGGAGCGTCCCGCCGCGCTCCTTTTTGAACATGTTGTAATGACTGATGATGCGGTCGTCCGCGCGCATCAAGAGCGTGTTGATCCCGTTCTCTTCCGCCATCGTCAGAGTATCGAGGATCTTAGGGGTATTGAAATACTGCTTCATGAAGTCTGCCTGATAGACCAGTTCGCCCGCATGCGCGATCCCTGACACCGGGTCTCCACCAATAATGAGCCGCGAGACCTCGTATTTGCCGAACTTTCCCCGTTGAAGACCCTTTACCGGCTCCTTCACGGTGGCTTCCTGTGCGGGGGCCATCATATGTGCCATCAGTGCTTTACGCTCATAACTGATTCCCCCCACCAAAGCGGCGGAGGCTCCCAGGGAATTCCTCAGCAGGTCACGGCGGTTGAATTTTTGCATTTTTGCGCCCTTTCAAATCCATACGGTGGCAAATAGGTGGATAATACTCACACCGAGCCAATCCCGGGATCTATGCGGCAATTCGCGTGCCGTTAACAAAGGGAATTTGTGACGGTGGCAGGGTGCGGGACAAACCATGTGGGGAGCCACCTATCCGGCAGCCCCCCAAAAGCGTCCCAGGGTGGTGAGCGATCGGAATTAAACCTTGGGTGTCACATAAGGTTTCCGATGCTCCCTGGTTAGATAGGCGTTTGCTTCCTTGTCGTGCCCAAAGGTTTCTGTCTTGTGATCGAAAACTACATCCCGGCGGAGGTGCGTACAGATGTTTCCCAAGTGGCAAATCGTGGTGGAAAGGCGGCCCACTTCGATGTCGGCATTGGGGGTCTGGCGGCTCCGCACGCAATCCAGAAAATTCTTCTCATGCGTGCCACTCTCCCGTTCGTCGGGGGCTGGCTCACTAGGCCCATCGCTGCCATCCTGGAAATAGACATTCCAGCCTTGATGGGTGAGCACCAGAGTGGCATCGGTGCCGATAAAGGCAATACCCTCGCGATGCCCATATATGGGATGTTGTTTGGCAAAGCTGCGTAATTCCCAAGTCAGCATGAAGTCGCCGTATTCGTATGTAAGGACTTGGGTGTCGGGAACCTCCTTTGCATCCTTCAGCCAGTAAATCCCGGAATTGCCCGACACGCGGGTGGGAAGGGAGTTCTCGATGCCTCCCCGCAGCGTCTGAATCCCCCAAAGAGCCGCATCCAGGACGTGGACGCCCTGATTGCCCAGTTCACTGTTTCCGTAATCCCAAAAGAACCGCCAGTTGTAGTGGAAACGATTGATGTTGAAGGGTCTTTTGGGTGCCGGCCCGAGCCAAACGTCGTAGTCCACGGTCGCCGGCGGATCACTGTCGGGTGGGTTTCCGATGGTCGGGCGCAATTGGCACTCCCAGGTATTGATTTCGCATACTTTCCCCAGCTTCCCGGTTTTCAGATATTCCATCGCACTGGCGAAGTTTGGCGCGCTTCGATTCTGGGTGCCCACCTGGCCGATCCGCTTGTATTTGCGCACAGCATCACGGACCATTTGTCCGTCCTGGATGGTTTGTGTCAGCGGTTTTTCGATATAAATGTCCTTCCCTGCTTGGCA
>JBEKQO010000184.1:0-15378 GCA_049519635.1 Terriglobia bacterium
GGGTTTTCCGCGAAGTTGCACGCTTCGCAGGAATTCTGTTTTACCCCATATTTCGGGGGTCCCCAAATGGTCTAATCAGATCCACCTCACTTCAGGCAGGTTCGACCGTGCATAATCTCGGTTACTGAAGGTTCCCGATATGGGGATTCCTGCGCCTGCCAGCCTCTGCCTTACACTCAGGGCCTTCGCCGCCCCGCTGGCGCTGGGTACAGTGGCCGCTTCGAGTGGGGCACGTGCGAGGGCGGGTCAGCGCCCAACAGGTGGGCTGTGAGGTTCCAGGTATGGCGAACCACTCAATCGCCTCTTTCCCCCAATCTCTCACACCAGGTTTGGCGCGTCCCGATATGGTTCATTTTTTTATTTTTTAGGCCGGAACGATACCTCTACGGCGGACCGTAGTCGACCTTCGATTTTTCCTCGGATACTCGCGTCTGCTGGACAATCTGCCAAATCGCACTTGTCAACAATGGCGACAATGTTGCCGTGCCTGTCGATTAAAGAAACAGGGTCGTAATCGAAGCCCAGATTGGTTGTTGTGAAATCCAAATCAGCGACTCTCGGGTCACTCAGTTCTATCGCGAGATTTGCGAGGGTCGCACGGACAATTTCCTTCCGGGCCTCGACCCGATGCTGATATTGCGTCATACCCCCCTCGTTTGAATGCCACCTTGTGCTCGACATTTAGTCCTAAATCATGGTATCGACGCCTGCGGGGTCTTGCGCGTTAGCCCGAGCGTCGATAGGACCTGATGGGTCTCGCGCCGAACCTGACTTGCAGATATGACCTTGCTCCACGGACCGCTCTTTACGGTGAAGGTGTGCGGCTGCCTAATTGGACTGGAATTGCGAACAAAGATGTCTGTTCGAGTTACCGGGAGAGATTGAGTATCCACAAAACCGGACACCGCTCCAGCAACAAGACGCCAATTGTCCATGTCTGCGGGGGTCGGGAGGTCTTCAGCAATCCCCTCCGCCGCACCTTCTCGTTTCTCCAGACAATGCCACCATGCCTTGTGCCGGATTGCTGCATCGGTTAAAGATTCTCCTGGAACCGTATTCTTCAGGGAATCGCATGTCTGAATGGAAAGGTCGGATGCGTTCGATACCGGCTTTGCGCGTTCGGTTTGAGCGAGCAATACTGGACATTCTAATACCACAAGTATTGCAAATCCGCAGATTGTCAAAGTCAGCTCACGCTTCATTTCGGTCTCTCCTTCCATCCCTAACTACGGATTCCCGATTCCGTTGCCACTGCCGTCACCCACGCCTAAACTTCCACCGGTTGCGTTGAGCTAAGTCCTAGCTTGACCCTAGCAGGCCCGATATTTGCCGGTCTGTTCAAAAACGCACCGATATCTGTTCAAAATTGCTAATCCCGTTTGGGGGGAATTGCAGCCCGGGGCCGGTGGAAAGCACCGATGGCAGCTTTCCAATATTTCCGAAGCGGGTTAGAATTTTTCCCGAATCCCGTGAAAGTCTGGACGGACATTGCCCATCGAAGACCGTTATAAGAGGAATCGGGTCCGACAGCGGCCTGATATTGGTTCGTGAGCCGCACGAGCGACCGCTCGGCCTCCGAAGTAATTTCCCGGCAAAGTGAGCACATTAGGCCAGACAAGCCGCCGCCGAGGATGCTTAAATCGTTACGTGGTGCCTCCCATGCGGTGAGGCTCCATCATGCTGTCGTCTTTACGTGGGGTATTCGGGGCAGTCGCGCTCGTGCGGGTAGCGGGGTCGCTCCTCCCCGAGCCGAATAGGGTGGACACCGGTGAATTCGCACGGAGCATGGGTGCAAATACGATTAAGAGTTGCGGTCGGCGGTCGATGAATTTGGGCGGAGGAATGAGCTATGGTTTCTCAAATCGAATTAAGCTGCGAGCCTGATGGCCGGTGGATTGCGGAGGTACATGCGTTGCCGGGGCTGCAGCTCTATGGGTATTCCCAGGATGAAACGCTGGAAGCGGCCAGAAAGCTGAGCGCCATGTTGCTTTACAAAGAGAGAAGGGGGGACCACAGCATTCTGGCTTTCTACCCTGGACGCATTCCAGATACCACAACGTCGCAGAAAATTGTGGCGGCCCTTTCAGAGAAGACTGGCAGGTTCGAGAAAACCATGCGGCGGATTTTCGACCCAGATGCCGTCCAGGGCAAGCACCCGCGCCGCAAGGAGCACACGGGGCAGGAGAAAGCCAGCCATTCCCCCCATTTATCCGTTGAAGTTGTTCCGTGCGCGTGACAACCCCACACGCGAGTTGGTGTAGATAAGCGTCAGCTTTTGAGCAAGACAATTCTTCCCTCAAAGATTGGCTCCAAGCGCCGATTCCCTTTGCGACAATTCTTCCGTTATACGCAGCGTCATAAATAATTGCGCATGTTAGTCAGCCACTACCGCATGAACATTGGGGACCTGCAAGATCGGACCCGCGCGTAGTTATGACGCCGCGTATAGAATCCGCCCCACGGAGACCCGACGGCGAACACACCCCGATTCCTAACGGTTTGACGGCTCGCTGCCCAGAAACATCTGATTCCGGGCAGCGGAATCTGCTCAAACCGGCACTTGAGAATCAATCGCTTGCGGTGAGCTGATTGGCAGGGTTTTTGGGCAAGGGAATCCGCAGTTGTAGCCGCCGATAGCTTGATGATTTGCCACGAGCACGGTCATGGCCGTTTCACGTCAATGTGCCCGGCGAGGGGGACCCTCAACGATTACTAAACACTTGGCGACTTCTGGCGGGTAATCTGGGAGTTGACTGCGCTACCACTTATGGGGGTTCGATCACTTTTCCGGCAAGGCTACACGGCAAAGTGGAACGCTTGGGATTCGCGGCTGAGGTTCGCTTGCTCAAATTCTGGGTGCTGGGTGACCCTGAACCAATAGGGCCTGCGGGATGGGGATATATCAACAGGAATCGGTAATTCTAAACGCTGTGGCGTTACCGAGGGCATAGCGGCTGCACGAGTGACTGATCCAGGATCCAAGCCATTTTTCGTCAAGGTGTGCATTCTTGAACAGACACACCGCCTCCGGCGAGGATTAATCATAGGGTTGACCTCTAAGGTGGGAATCTTGGGTAAAGACCAAGGAGTACGCCCATGATGTCTGGAAAAGGTAGATTCGCCGCACCACTAATCGCTCTGACTATCCTCGGGGCTCCTCGGCAGGTGTCTGTTACCGGCCAAGCCGGAGGTTGAGTATGGGTGTTCCGGCGGAGTTAGTCGACCTATCCGGAATAGTGATCTCGCGCCGCAAATCGATATTGCGTCTCACGGCTGCCCTCGCCTGTTTCTCTCTCGCTCTGTCGATAAAGGCCTATGGCCAGCAGGTCCCACCACCCGCTCCCGGACTGGCTACCCTGACGACCGCCGAGCAGGTCCGCGAGCTTACCGCCGATCAAGCTAACCGGGGGTATCCCGTCCGCCTGCGGGCCGTCGTCACGTACACGGATCACTTCAACGGGGACTTATTTGTGCAGGACGCCACCGCCGGAATCTATGTCAACTCGGGTAAAGGAAACCCTACTTTCCAATCGGGAGAGTTGCTGGAAATTGAAGGCGTCACCGAGGAACCCGATTTCGCTCCCCAGATCGCCAAGCCTCGATGCCGGGTCTTGGGCCGGGCGCCGCTGCCCCGGCCTCGGAAGGTGCGGTTGGACGATCTGTTGTCCACTCGGGAGGACAGCCAGTGGGTGCAACTCGAAGGCATCGTGGAAGACCTCGCAACTGAGCGCGAATGGCTGAAGCTGGACTTGCTCATTGAGGGTAGGATCCTGCTCGTCTACATCATGGATCCCGCGGGCCTGGACATAGATCGCCTGGTTGACACAAAGGTCAGAGTCACGGGCGTCTGTGCTTCTTTGTACAATCTGAAAAACCAGTTGATCGGGGTACGTTTGGACGTGCCAACCGCTCGCCAAGTCAGCGTCGAGGAGCTGCCATTGGCAGATCCCTTCTCGGTACCTATCCGGCCGATCAGCAGCCTGCTCGCCTTCACGGCCCGGAACACGCTGGAGCACCGGGTGCGCGTGCAGGGTACGGTCACCCTCCAGCGGCCCATGGACGTCTTCATACAGGACGGCAGTCAAGGGCTCTGCATTCTCAGTTTGCCCAGGGTACTGCTCCGGCCCGGCGACCGAGTGGATGTGGTCGGCTTCGCCGAGATCGGTGAAGATACGCCGGTCCTTCGGCACGCCCTCTACCGGCGAATCGGGTCCGCCCCGCTTCCGCCGCCTATCCGTGTTACTGCCCGGGAGGCGCAGGCCGGCACTTTCGATACTCTCCGCGTCAGCGTGGATGGGATCCTGCGCGATGTGCGACACAGCGAAATCGACCGCATTCTAGTGCTGCAAGACGGGGATGTCCTCTTTGAGGCGCGGATCGTGGAGAGCAAAGTCCGCGGGGACTGGTCCTGGCTCATCCCGGGGAGCCGCCTAAGACTGACGGGCATCTGTTCCGTTCACGTGGACCGCAATCGCAATCCCGACGCTTTCAGCATCCTGCTCGATTCGCCGGACCGCGTCGTGGTGCTGGCGAGGCCCTCGTGGTGGACCTTGCGAAACACTGCCGTGATCCTGGCGTTGGTAGGTGGGCTGACCCTCGTCATAGGCGTTTGGGTGGTGGTCCTACGCCGCCGCGTTCGCGCCCAAACCGAGGTCATCCGGCGCCGTCTGGAGAATGAAGCGGCCCTGGAAAAGCGATTTCAATATGTCGCCCGTGCCACCAACGACACGATTTGGGACTGGGATATGGTAACGCAGCAGGTCGGCTGGAACAGCGGAATCCGCGATACATTTCGGTACCCGGCGGATAAAGTTGGGCGAAGCGTTGACTGGCGGTACGGGTGCTTTCACCCGGACGACCGCGAGCGAGTCCAACACAGCCTCCAGGCGCTTATCGCGGGTGGCGGGGAGACGTGGTCGGCGGAGTACCGATTCCTTTGTGGGGACGGGCAGTATGCCTACGTCCTGGACCGTGGATATTTCATGCGCGACAACTCCGGCCGGGCGCTCCGAATGATCGGCGCCATGATGGACCTTACCGCCCGGAAGCAGACGGAGAAGGAGATGCAACAGGCCAAAGAAACAGCAGAGGCGGCGAACCGGGCCAAGAGTGAGTTCGTGGCCAACATGAGCCACGAGATTCGTACCCCTATGAACGGCATCCTGGGAATGACTGAACTGGCGCTCGGCACCGAACTCACACCGGAACAACGCGAGTACCTAGTCATCGTCAAGGGGTCCGCCGACTCCCTGTTGGGCGTGATCAACGACATCCTGGACTTCTCCAAGATTGAGGCAGGCAAGCTCGACCTGGAAACCATCGAATTCAAGCTGCGGGGCAGCATCCATGAGACCTTGAAAATGCTGGCCCCGCGCGCCCATGAGAAAGGCTTGGAGCTGAACTTCACTATCGGGTCCGACGTCCCTGACGCCCTCGTGGGCGACCCAAGCCGGCTGCGGCAGATTTTGCTCAACCTGCTGGTTAACGCGCTCAAATTCACGGAGAGTGGCGAGATCAACCTGAGGGTCGAAAGGGAGTCGGTCGTAGAAGGGTCCGTAAGTCTCCACTTCAGCGTGGAGGACACCGGCATCGGCATTCCTGCTGAAAAGCAGGCCCGGATATTTGACGCCTTCACGCAGGCCGATGGCTCAACCACCCGACGCTTTGGGGGCACGGGTCTGGGATTGACGATTTCCCGCCAGCTCGTGCAAATGATGGGCGGCCGCATCTGGATGGAAAGCGTTCCCGGCGGGGGCAGCGTTTTCCATTTCATTGCGCGCTTCGGTGTTTGCTCCGCCGCCGGCGCGCAGGAGCCATTGGAAAAGGTCCCACTGAAGGGCATGCGGGTCCTGGTGGTCGACGACAACTTGACCTATCGCCACAACCTAGGCAGTCTGCTTGCAAGCTGGGAAATGCAGCCGGCGCTTGCAGGGGACGGCGCGGAAGCCCTGCGAACCCTCGCGCAGGCGTCCGAAGCTAACAGGCCAATCCCGCTGGTCCTTACCGATGCCAGCATGCCGGAAATGGATGGCTTCCAGCTCGCCGAAGAGATCCGCGTGAATCCACGGCTGTCATGCACCATGATTATGATGTTGACCTCGGCGGGACAGCGCGGCGATGCGGCACGTTGCCGCGAGCTGGGACTTGAAGGCTATCTCACCAAGCCGATCAGTCAAGCGGAATTACTGGATGCCGTTTTGCGAGTGGCAGGCGCCAAACGCCCCGTGGCGAAGCCGGCGTTGGTGACCCGCCACGCGTTGCGCGAGGACGGAAAGTCGTTGCGCATTCTCCTCGCCGAGGACAACGCGGTGAACCAGCTTCTGGCCTCGCGCCTGTTGGAAAAGCACGGTCACAACGTGGTCACAGTCGGCAACGGGCGAGCGGCGCTGGAACGACTCGAAAAGGAAACTTTCGACCTGATTCTCATGGACATCCAAATGCCCGGGATGGATGGATTCGAAGCCACAAGGGTCATTCGAAAACAGGAACAGTCCTCTGGAAAGCATCTCCCCATCATCGCCATGACCGCCCACGCCATGGAGGGCGATCGTGAGCGCTGCCTCGCCGCCGGCATGGACGATTATATCGCCAAACCCATCCACGCCAAAGATCTGATAGACGCCATCGAAAACCTCGGTGGGTCTCTCGCCGTCGCCGAAGTCGCAACATCGGGAAAGTGCCGGGAGCAGGATCTGATCGATAGCGCGACACGAGGCGTAACGTCCCTCTTCTGAGCTGAATCTACCCTTCATCGGCCCTTTGGATGGGGGCACAAACGGGGTTTTGCGCCAAACCAGCGCGCCCGGCTTTCCAGGATCCATTTTCTAATTTCCAGGGGTTGCTGCTTCGGGGAGTTGTTCTGCAAAGTCTGCCAACTCCAGGCGTAAGTTGCCTGGGTTGGTAGCATAGGCACAGCCGGTTTCCATGCCCACGACACGGTTGCGGATCAGCTTCTCGATTTCGCCATCAAAATGCTGCATGCCATCCAGGTCCCCGTCCCGCATCGCGTCAATCAGGGTTTTACCAGCCCCTTCGCCCTTTTCGAGATACTCACGAGTGCGGATCGTGGATTTCAGGATCTCGAAGGCTGCCACGCGCTCGCTGGCGCCGACGCGCGGCAACAGCCGCTGCGAAACGATGAAGCGGAAAGATTTCGCGAAACGATTGCGAATGGTCGCCTGCTCGTTTGAGGGGAAAACGCCACAGATGCGTTCCACCGTCTTGGATGCGTCAATGGTGTGGAGAGTGGACAAAACCAGGTGGCCGGTCTCGGCGGCCTCCATCGCAATCTCAACGGTCTCCTTATCGCGCATCTCCCCCACCAGAATCACCTTGGGCGCCTGCCGCAGCGCCGCCCGCAGTGCCTTCGCGAAGGAGGGCGTGTCGCTATACAACTCGCGTTGATGGATGGTGGACTTCTTGTGAGGATGAAGGAACTCGATAGGATCTTCGATCGTGAGGATGTGGCAAGCCTTATCCTCGTTGATCTTGTCGATAATGGCGGCCATGGTGGAGGACTTCCCCGAGCCCGTCGGACCCGTCACCAGCACGATGCCATTCTTCAAACCCACAATCTCAATTAATTGCGGAGGCAGGTTTAGGCTCGAAAAACTGGGAATAACATTCGGGATGACGCGCATCACAATGGCGTACGAGCCCCGTTGAGTAAAGATATTCACCCGGAAGCGTGACTGCCCCGGGAGGCTGTAAGAAATATCGCAAGAGCCGTCCGTGCGCAATTTCTCCATCGCCACCGGGTTGGTCCCGATCAAGTGGGCGGCAAAGCGCGCTGTATCTTCCGCACGCAGCGGGGGCATTCCCGGAATTTTTACGGGCATCAGTTGTCCGCTCTGTTCAACCTGCGGCAGACGGCCAGGCGAAAAGATCAAGTCGCTCACATGACTGCCTGCGCGCAGCATGATCCCCAGGATGACGGGTGCGGACAGCGGCTGTGCAGCGGCAGCCTCAGGAGCCGGCGCGGTAGGGGCGGTCGGGGTTGGCGGTGTGGCCACAGCTATCCTCCCAGAAAACGTGGGTGAATTTCTCCACCCCTTGTTGCCAATGGAGATCAGGTCAACCTCATACGCTACACTATAGCAAGTCGCCCCTGCCTTTCAATTGCCGCCTTCGGGGACTAGCCCTTAGTTGCGAAAGGAAAGGCGGGGCTTCCGTCCCGGCGCTCAAACGACCCTGATAGCGTTCCCGATCCAGCGCAGTCGGCGACCGGCACACTGGATTTTTCACCTTTCCGGCGCCTCCGCTCCTTTCAGTCTCCCCTCCCTGAAGAGCTCCCGCGCACTTTGACCAGGCGCGTGAGCAATATGGAACAGACGTGAAACTTATGATCGGTTAATACAATGGTGCACTGCTAGATGACTGTATTGTACTAGGGGACGAAAAACAGACGAAAAGCTGGTAGGAACTCAGCCGGCCTCATTCCAAATAGAAAACCGCCCTCCGCACAAGGCCTCCTGGGCTTTTGCAAGTGTACAAGAAGACCGGGCACTGATTGTGAGAATTAGCGGGGCGCACGCTGGCCCTCGTTCAGCCCGCAGGGTCGGGTCCGGAATCGATGACCAATTCCCAACCTGGTGTGAAATGAAGAGCAAGTCCTTTTTGAGCCGGAAGGTGCAGGTCGAACTCGGGTTCGCCATTTTGGTCCTACTCGCCATGGCCGCAATTTCCTATCGCGCCATGGTGGCGTCCACTGAAAGCGATCTATGGGTGCGGCACACCCACGAGACCATTGAAAAGCTCCAGGATCTGCTCCTGGAAATTGAGAGTGTCGAATCGAGCTACCGGGGATTTGCGTTAACGGGCAAGGAGTCCTACCTCGCCCCCTACCGTGGCAGCCGATCGGGCGCCGAGCGAGACGAAGCAGCCCTTCGCGACTTGACGGTGGATAATTCCGAACAGCAGCGCCGGCTTACCGTCCTTGACAAGAAGGTCGCTGAGAAAATCGAGTTCGCAGAAACGGTGATCCGAGTGCGCCGGGGCCAGGGATTTGCCGCTGCCAGCCGTTTACTGGATCAGGATGAAGGGCTTCGGCTAATGAATGAGATACGTGCCGTGGCCGCGGGGATGGACACTGAGGAAAGGGATTTATTGGAGGTTCGAACCTCCCGGTACCAGGCAAGCGCCAGGAATTCAAAATGGGTAATTCGTCTTGGCTGGCTAATGTCGCTGGGGTTCCTGATCGCGGCCACCATGATCGTCCGCCACGATTTCACGAAGCTCCGGCGGGCAGGGGATGTCACCCAGGCGCAGGCGGAGTTGCTTAACTTGGTTCATGACGCCATTCTGGTGCGGAACCCCGCGGATGAAATCACCTTCTGGAACGATGGGGCGGCAGGGACCTACGGTTGGGCGCGGGAGGAAGCGTTGGGTCGAGACCCCAACGCTCTGCTGCATACCCACTTCCCCAGACCCCTGCTGGAAATTAAGGCGGAACTTGCCGAGCGCGGAGTGTGGGAGGGCGAGCTAACGCACGTCTGTAAGAGCGGCAGGCAAATCGTTGTCGAAAGCCGGTGGGTGCTCAACCGGGACATCGCAGGACGGTTGACCGGTACTCTTGAAATCAATCGCGATATCACGGATCGCAAGGGAGTGGAGGAAACTTTGGCACGCCTCGCTGCCATCGTCGAGTCGTCCAACGATGCCATCCTCAGTGAAAGTCTCGATGGAACCATTCAGAGTTGGAACCAGGGAGCAGAGCGCCTTTATGGCTATGCCGCGAAAGAGACGATGGGTCAGTCCATCGCCCTCCTCGCCCCGCTCGGCGACGGTGACGATACCCGCGACATCTTGGGAAAAATCG
The DNA here is from genome assembly GCA_049519635.1 of Terriglobia bacterium. Lineage (GTDB taxonomy): Bacteria > Acidobacteriota > Terriglobia > UBA7540 > UBA7540 > Bog-366. The sequence goes on from JBEKQO010000184.1 coordinate 9,818, forward strand.
TCAGAGGCGAGCAGGTCGAGCACTATGAAATCCAGCGCGTGCGGAAGGACGGCCAGCGGATCGACGTCTCACTGACCATTTCACCGATCAAGGATTCCACCGGCACGTTGGTCGGCGCCTCCACGATTGGCCGGGACATCACAGACCAGAAGCGGGCTGAAGCTGAAGTCAAGGCACTGAACGGCACACTGCGTGAACGCATGGCCGATCTCGAGGCGGCGAACAGAGAACTGGAAGCCTTCACTTATTCCGTCTCGCACGACCTGCGGGCGCCGCTCCGGCACGTGGACGGATTTTCGAAACTGCTGGTCGAAGAGCATCAGGCCGAGCTTTCCCCGGGTGCTCTGGAATATGTCGCGATCATTCGCGACTCAGTGCTCCAGATGGGCATGCTGATTGATGACCTTCTCAATCTGACGCGGGTGGGGAGAACGCCACTGAGCATGCAGGTAACAGGGCTGAGTTCCCTGGTGGAAGAGGTCAGGGCGGATCTGGCTCGCGCCAACCCCGATCGCCTGATTGAGTGGAAGGTTGAAACGCTCCCGTTCGTCGAGTGCGATCCGGCGCTGATGAAGCAGGTTTTTGTAAATCTGCTCTCCAACGCCGTCAAATTCACCCGCCCAAGAAAGTCCGCCGTCATTGAAGTGGGGACGGTCATCCAAGACGGCCACCCCGTGGTCTTCGTGCGCGACAACGGCGTGGGCTTCAGCATGAAGTACGTTAACAAACTTTTTGGGGTGTTCCAACGCCTGCACCGTGCGGAAGACTTTGAAGGGACCGGCGTCGGGTTGGCCACGGTCCAGCGCATTATTCGCAAACACGGAGGGCGCGTCTGGGCTGAGGCTGGACTTGATAAGGGCGCAACTTTCTACTTCACCCTGGGATCCGGGGATGACCCCCAAGCGGAAAGCCCAACAAACTCAGGAGGCAAGATATGACCCAGAAGGACCCTCAAATTCTCCTTGTCGAAGACAATGCCAAGGATGTCACGCTGACTCTTCACGCCTTGCGTGAGGAAAACCTCGGCAATAGCATTCAGGTGGCGCGCGATGGGGAAGAAGCGCTCGATTTCCTTTTTTGCCGGGGCGAATTTGCCGGGCGCAGCTTTGACCACCCTCCCCGGCTGGTGCTCCTGGACCTAAAACTTCCCAAGGTCGATGGCTTGGAAGTCCTGAGCGCCGTGAAGGGCGATCCGCGCACCCAGGCAATCCCGGTCGTGATTCTCACCTCTTCGCGTGAGGAGAGTGACTTGGTGGAGAGCTACAAGCTGGGCGTCAATGCCTACATCCAGAAGCCCGTGGAGTTTGACTCCTTCCGCCAAGCTGTGAAGCAACTGGGGCTGTTCTGGTTGGTGGTCAACGAGCCGCCGCCCTCGACCTCTTTTCGCCCTAAGGAGGTCATTGAACCATGAGCATAGCTACCCATGCTCCGGGGGCCACTTCGCCACCTCTGCGCGTGCTCATCCTGGAAGATAACCCGCGCGACGCAAAACTCGCTGCGAGCGTGCTCGAAAGGGGCGGATTCCGCGTCCAATCCGAGGTTACGGACTCATTGGAATTATTCCGGGAGAAACTGGAAACAGCAGAGTACGATGTGATTCTCGCCGATTTCAATCTCCGCGATTGGACTGCATTTGACGCCCTGGAAACTCTGAACCGCTCAGGAAAAGACATTCCGCTCATTGTGGTGACAGGTTCTATGGGCGACGAAGGCGCGGTGGATTGCATCAAGCGGGGCGCGGCGGATTTTGTCCTAAAGGACCGGCCGGCACGCCTGCCGGTGGCAATCCAACAAGCCCTAGAAGAGAGAAGATTGCGGGAAGAAAGTAAGCAAGCGGAAGGTGAACTGCGAGCTTCCGAGATTCGCTATCGCCGCCTCTTTGAAGCAGCCCATGATGGTATTTTGATCCTCGACGCGGATTCCGGGGAGATAAGAGACGTCAACCCCTTCTTGATCAATCTCCTGGGATTTTCTAAAGCCGAACTTCTGGGGAGGAAACTCTGGGAAATCGGTCCCCTGCGTGATGTCTTCTTGAGCCAGGTAGAATTCGTCGAGTTGCAAAGTAAAGGGCACGTCCGGTACGAAAATCTACCCCTTCAGACCCGAGCCGGCAAGCGCATTGCGGTGGAATTTGTGAGCAATGTATACCTCGCTGGAGACCACAAAGTAATTCAGTGCAACATTCGCGACATCACCGAACGAAAGCAGGCGGAGGCGGAACGCACACGATTGATGACCGCCATCGAGCAGGCCGCGGAAGGCTTGGTGGTCACAGACGCGGAGGGGAACATTCAGTACGTCAACCCGGCCCTCTCTGCCATGACGGGTTATAGCCGTGAGGAGGTACTCGGCAAGAGCACCCGCATCTTCAAGTCAGGCAAACATGACGCCGCGTTTTACGCAAGCCTGTGGACCACCATCCTTGCCGGTCAGATATGGAGAGGGGAAATCATCAACCGGCGCAAGGATGGGAGCCTCTATACGGAAAAGATGTCCATCACCCCGGTGCGCGACGAGCATGGAGAAATGACGCACATCATTGCCATGAAAGAGGACATCACAGCTCGTAAGCTCTTGGAAGACCAATTCCGCCAGGCACAGAAGATGGAGGCCGTGGGACGGTTGGCCGCCGGGGTGGCTCATGATTTCAATAACCTGCTTACAGTCATCGTCGGGTACAGCGAAGTGATGCTCGATCAGTTTGGCGCTGATAATCCAATGCGGGCCTATACCGCCGAGATCAAAAATGCTGGGGAAAAGGCGGCGGGGTTGACACGACAACTGCTCGCCTTCAGCCGGCAGCAGGCACTGGCCCCACAGGTTCTTGACTTGAACATTTTGATCGCCAATTTGACCAAGTTGTTGAAACGGTTGATCGGCGAGGACGTCGAGTTGGTCTTCCACGCAGGGCCTTCTTCCGCCACGGTCAAGGCTGATCCGGGGCATATCGAGCAGATCCTGATGAACCTGGCCGTTAACGCACGCGACGCCATGCCCCGGGGAGGCAAACTAACTATTGAAACCTCCCATGTCCAGGTGAACGAAGCCTCTGGCAACAATGATTACCCCATGCCGTCGGGCTCTTACGTGAAACTGGCGGTGTGTGATACCGGATGCGGAATGGACAAGGATGTCCAAGCCCATATCTTCGAGCCCTTCTTCACGACGAAAAGTGAGGGGAAGGGAACCGGATTGGGCCTGGCGACGGTCTATGGAATCGTCAGGCAGAGCGAGGGCCATATCTGGGTTCACAGCGAGCCGGGGGCGGGCACAACTTTCAAAATCTATTTGCCGGTGGTTGAGGGCGCCTGCAAGGCAGCTACTGAGAGGGCAGCTCCGGCAGGCGGTTCTGAGACCGTCCTGCTGGTCGAAGATGATGCCAATCTTCGCGAATTTGCCCGGATGATCCTGGAAACCCAGGGCGGGTATAAGGTTTTGGAATCGTGCGGCGGGAAAGAGGCGCGGCTGTTGGCGGGACAGCATAAGGGATTGATCCATCTGTTGTTGACCGATGTGGTGATGGAGGGGCTGAATGGGCGTGAACTCAGTGAAGAATTAGCAGTCCTCCGCCCGGAGATGAAGATTCTCCTTATGTCAGGCTACACAAATGACACGGTCGTGCTCCATGGCATTCAGGAGGAGGGAACAGCATTCCTCCAGAAGCCCTTCACTCCGGAATCGCTGCTTCGCAAGGTGCGTAATGTGTTGGATGTGGTGCCGCAATCCTGAAGATCTGCCGAACCGATGCCGAGGCAACGATTTGAGATGTGGCTGGCGCCGCATGGGTTCCCGTCCGCGAGCATGGGGGAAAACATGAAAATCAAGATCATGGCGGTTGATGACGATCCGCTAGACTTGAGGCTTCTAAAAACCTCGTTGGAACCCTATGGATACGAGGTTCTGGCAGTCGGGGATAGCCGTGATGCCTTGAAGCTGTTAGAAATTGAAAAAGTCGATGGTTTGTTTGTGGATGTTCACATGCCCTGCCTGGACGGCATTGAGCTTACCCAGATGGTGCGCAGATTGAAGCTCAACGGGCAGGTCCCCATCGTTATGCTCACCGGGTCGGATGACGGGGAAACCATGCGGAAAGGCTTCAACATGGGCATCAGCTTCTTCCTAGGTAAGCCTTTCACGCGTGAGCGCGTGCACAAACTGCTGGGAGCCATCAGAGGCTCCATGGAGCGGGAGCAACTACGCTACGTTCGGGTCCCCCTTCAAGCATCGGTGGGATGCAGTTGGGGATATCACAGTGCCGGACAATTTAAGTCTGACTGTCAGGACATCAGTGAGGGTGGAATGCGTCTCCGCCCCTTGGAGGGACTGGTAGTGGGTCAAGCTGTGAGCTTGGCTTTTACTCTCCCAAACATCTCGCAGAAATTAAGCGTGAACGCCCATGTGGCTCGAAAATTCCCGGATGGCGGAATTGGAATGAAGTTCGTCGCCCTTCCCCCACAGGAAAAATCATCTCTTCAGCTATACATAAGTGCCTGCCTCAAGGGTTGACGCTATCTCGCGGGTGGCGGCCGCGAGCCACATAATCGGAGAGTAATCCGGATCGAGTCCCCACAACACGAGTACGATCGGTGCGATCGGACAGTTGTAATCTGGGCGCAGGATTATGCCTGGGAAGCCGGCTACCTGGAAAAAGGCCACCGGCCGCGATAGACCTTGAGTAACGTTAGGTCTCTATCGGGAGTGACCCGGCGCGAAAGTGTGGGGAAAGCGCGGAGACGCCGATTCGCCGGGTCACATTCGATAGAGCCGTTTGAATGAAGCCGCTGGCGTTTGCGGCGGACGCGGGCAACCGGGATTATGGGAGTTGAATACGGTACGGAGGTGTTCGGTTAGCAAGGTCTTCGAGCAGAATTCATGGCATGGGCTTTGCAAATCGCCGATGGCGAACATTAGGGCGGTAGAGAACGACCGCAACCGCTGGCCGGCGGTGCGTGGCCGCGGGACTTTCGGTGCGCGTGCACACTTCGAGGGTGGTCGCCCCGCCCGGGCGCTATGCGTGCGCTGATGGTTAAAGTAGGTTTTGAAATCGGGCAGCTTGCTTTCCAGATCGGCGGTTGTCCAGAACAGCGTACGATCCAAGCACTCTCGGCGGAGGGTGCCGATCAACCGTTCCACAAAGGGATGGGACAGGGGAACATAGGGGACAGTCTCGATCTCGATCACCTCCAGTATCCGCAGGTTGGCTTGCCACTGCCCAAACCGATAAAGGGGATCGTGGTCGGAACTGAGGTACTTGGGCATCCCGTGTTGCCCGCGAATCGCGCGGTTGAACATTCGGCAAAGCGCGACACCGTCGACGGTAGCGGCCTGGACACCGAACCCCAGGATGCGACGGGTAAATTGATCCCTAACGACCAAGACCCAGTGAGTTCGTAACGTGGCCGATTGGCACCGGAACAGATCTACACTCCAGAGGCTATTCTTCAGGTGTCCAAGGAAAGTCAGCCAAGATGGCCCCCCAGCGTCCGGTCCGGGACGGTAGTGACGGGCGAGAATCCTTCGAACCACATCCTTGTCGATGGGGATGTCGAAAGCCCAGGCCA
>JBEKQO010000185.1:0-15273 GCA_049519635.1 Terriglobia bacterium
CCTCGACGGCCCATCCGGAGCGCTCGGGGTCGTGGCCAAAGGTTGGCCAGTCCGCGGCCCAGCTTGTGACGCATGCCACGAGAAAAGCTAACACCACGGAGCCGCGGATGAGTTTGACGAATTTCACAGTTGTCGTATTGGCGACATGGGTCACGGAATAATCTCCGATTTCAGTTTTAGTCTTTTAAGCCCGACCGCTAACTTACACCCGACCGGGTCTGAGTGCAAGCACGTGTAGCGCCAACCCACGCCGTTGGGGCCTGCGGTCCTTCCGATGGAATTTGACCCAATGTAGCATGGCGAGAATGCAGGCGTAGCGCACTGCGGTCTTTAATTAAATGAGGAGCCGCATATGCCAAGATCGGGCGGCGGCACGGCGGCGTTTACCCCTTATTGCGGAAACGCCGCGGGTGGGGTGATTTTTTGCCAGCCCTCACCGTTCAGGGAATCGAGGAATGCCAGCAGATCCCGTTTGGTCTCCTCATCCAGATAAAACGGCGTCAGGCGCGTATCCAGGTGCGGGTTGGGCAGTCCTCCTTTCGCGTAGATATCCAGAACCTCTGCGAGGGTTTTGCTGCTGCCGTCGTGCATGTAGGGAGCGCGATGGGCGAGGTCGCGCAGCGTGGGCACTTTGAATTTCCCCATGTCACCGCGCTTTTTAGTAATAGCGAAGAGGCCCTCATCCGGGTTGGCGCGATCCATGCCGACACCCAGGTTGGCGAATTTCTCCGTGGTCAAGTTGACCCCGGAGTGGCACTCGGCGCACTCTCCCTTCTTGTTGAAGAAATCCAGGCCATCCTTCTGCTGTTTGGTCAGCGCCGTCTTATCGCCCGCCAGGTAGCGATCGTAGGGAGAGTTTCCCGACACGATGGTGCGCTCGAAGGTGGCAATCGCTTTCGTAATTCGATCATAGGTAATGGCGCTATCCCCGAAGGCCGCAGCGAAAAGCGGCCCGTAGCCTTTAATGCTGTGAACCTTCTGCACCATGCCGTCCTTGGTCATGCCCATTTCATCCAGGTTGGTGATGGGGAAAACCATCTGTGCCTCGAGAGTAGGCGCCCGGCCGTCCCAGAACTGCGATTTGCCCCAGGCGCGATTGATGAGGGTTGGGGGGTGGCGAAGTCCGGGCTTTCCATTCACGCCTCGGGAAAGCGCTGCGCTGGCCGCGAAAGCGTGTGCGGGCTCATGGCAGAACGCGCACGAAACCACGTCGTTCGAGGAAAGCCGCCCGTCGAAAAAAAGCACCCTGCCCAGTTCGGCGCGCGCGGGTGAGTAAGGATTATCTTCCGGCCAGGGAATGGGTGGGAGGCCCGGGGGGGCGGGGTAATCGGCCGGCTGCCCGGAAAGGATTCGAAGCTGTGAAAAGAAAGCTGGCTCACCGCGGAGACGCCGAGACGCAGAGAATAAGCCCATTGCATTCATCTCTCCGCGCCTCCGCGCCTCTGCGGTGAAAAGGGTCGAGACAAGCGAAAGGCTCACGAACAGAAGTGCAACCCCGCGCGCGATGCTTGCAACCCGCGTCAATTATTCACCCCCGCCTGCCGGATTCGGCTTCAACGCGCGAGGGAGGCGCGGCGTGATGAATCGAAAACGCCGCCCGATAATCATTTTAACCAGCAGATGATCGGTGCTGCGCGTTACGCCCACGCCTACCCCAAGGTTGAATTCCCAATTGGGGCCGAAATCATAGTCAATCGCGGGAACGATCTGTTGCTCCTGCTGGGACAAAGGGTCAAAACCCGTAACCGGCCCGAGCGAGTCGTAGTATTCAAGGCCCGCGCTGAGTTTTCGCGTCAATAAATAAGCTACTTTGAAGTTGGGAGAAAAGGTAACGCCCTCGGGCACGCTCGGTCCATGGAACGACCGCTCAAGGGCGGGATTGAAAGCCAGGTACCAGGACTTCCACTGCTTATCAACGATGGGGCGAATTTCCCAGGTCCAGGTGTCAGCGGAAAAGATGGGCCGCTGGTAACCGATTTCCGTGGAAATGCTCACGCCCACCGGCCAATGCCAACTGTCGGGCACGCGCACCCGCGGGCGGATGTGATCGCCTACCCATTTGTATCCCTGGTTGGGGCCGTAGCTGGTAAAGATGTAGAGTCCGGTTTCAAACCAGCTTGTCCAGCCCTGGGTGATCTCCACTGTCTCGTGCAGTTGATGTTCGTCCGGAAGCACACCCTGGTTAATCGTCTTGAACCCCTCGAAGGTAAAGTTGCTATGCAGCTCCACCATGGTCCGTCCGGGGGCCACCGTGTCAGCACCATAAACCTGGATTTCGTAGTTGCCCTGGCCATACAGCGGGACAGCAGCCACGGCGAGCAGGAAGGTGAATTGGACGAGCCTTTGAATGATCGACTCCTAACCGGAGACTCTCCATGCGGGAAGCTTTTCGTAGCGGCCGGTTTTAGCCGGGCAGCTTGCGAAAGAATGAACTGCCGCCCTAAAGGGCGCCTCTACGAAAACCGCCAAGGTCCGTGGTTTTCGCACAAACTCGAAGATCCCGCCATTCCCCCGATGGAGAAAAGCCTTTGCCGCGCCGAGGAAACGCTGCATCTATGGTGCCGTGCCCGCACCAAAAGGCTCTCCTAAATTCTCCTTCGCTCCACTAAAACCGAAGACCATCTTACACCCGTCTGAGACCTTGCGTAGTCGCCCTGCTCCGGGTGCGGCGATAATGACTCGCTGGACATTTTTTCGTTTGCCCGGTCGTGATCCGCCAATTCTGCTGTTCCTCACTTACTTTTTGTCCGAAATCCCAGCCGCGTGCGCACACACGCGATTTGGCTCCCTTCTTGCTGCAAATTTGACCATCTAGAGCCGCCTGTGGAACTTGGCGCACAGAGGTTTGTCCACAGACTTAGCGAGGTGAAAAAACCATGAGCAACCGACGAAACTTCCTGAAATCCTCTGCCGGTTTGGCAGCGACATTGGCGGTGGGCCCCTTGGCCGCAGCGCAGGCGCCATCCACGGGTTCGCTTCCCAAGGTCCGCTTCGGCGGCGTGGAAATCAGCCGCCTGGTGATGGGCTGCAACCAGTTTTATGGATACTCCCACTTTAACGGTCTGCTTGATCGGTTGATGGTGGAGTGGAACACTCCTGACCGCATCTGCCAAACCCTTCTCCAGTGCCAGCAGAACGGCATCAACGCCTACCAATACGCCCACCGCGAAAATCCCCTGAAGGATCTGGAAAATTTCCGGTCCCGGGGTGGAAACATGCACTTGATCGCTACGGACCCCACTCTGGGCCCCGTGGAGGAAGTGGTGCGGCGCAGCAAACCCATGGCACTCTACCTCCACGGGGAACGGACCGACGTTCTCTTCCGTGCCGGGCACATGGACCAAGTGCAGGAATACACCAAGAGGCTGCGCCAAGCCGGGGTGCGGGTGGGAATAGGAACGCACAAGCCGGAAGTGGTGGAATACGCGGAAGACCGCGGCTGGGATGTGGATTTCTACATGTTATGCGCCTACAATCGCACCCGCACCCCGGAGGAATATCGCAAGATGCTGGGCGTGCTGCCGTTGCCCGCTTCGGACGTATATCTTGAAAGCGATCCTCCTCGCGCCTACGAGGTGGCTCGTAAGACTTCCAAGACCTGCTTCTTGTTCAAGATCCTCGCCGCCGGCCGGGTGGTGAGATCTCCCGAAGAGGTTGACAAGGCTTTTGCCGACGCCTTCGTCAACATCAAGCCGCAGGATTGCATCGTCGTGGGCATGTTTCCCCGTTTTAAAGACGAGGTGAAGGAAAACTGCGACCGCGTCCGGCGGATTCTGAACGCTAACTCCTGAGGGTATCTTCGAAGCCTTCGATGCCGCAATGTTTCGGGCGCTTCCCCCGCTGCGCCCAAGACTGGCGCTATTTCGTTCCGCAAAGAGATCAATTTGACCCGCGGAAGATTGAGGCAGCATCACGGGTGCATGAATGCGGCACCCGAGAAATTCAAACTTGCCTGAAGCAAAACTTTTACCTACTCTAAAGACTATTGAAGTGCACTTTAACGCCGACCTGCAAGCCAAGCTCGATAAGCTGGCAACTGAAACCGGACGGGCAACGGGTGAACTGGTTGAGGATGTTGTGGCCGGATATTTCGACGTGCTTGCACAGACACGGGAAATGCTCAACGGTCGCTATGACGACCTGAAAAGCGGCAGGGTGAAGGCCATCGACGGCGAGGAATTTTTTGATAGCCTTCGCCGCCGCGAGGATGAATTACTCAAGAACCATTCGACTCAGTGAGCGCAGAGCAAGGCTTTGCCCTTCATCCCCTCGCCGCGCAAGACATTACCGATATTTGGCAATTCATCGCGGAACATAACCCGCTCGCGGCCCGCCGTGTTCGAGAGGAGATACTCAGCACCCCCCGCGGGCTGGCGCATTTTCCCCATGCGGGCGTCCGCTAGCGGACCTTTCCCCGCGCGGCAATCTTCCAGCAACCCACTGCCTCGCCCTGGCGCAGCGTTATGACTTCGTCATGCATATTCACCGTGGCGCAAACGTGATTGGGTATGATCGTCACCACTTCGCCGACGCGGAAGTTGTGCTGCGATTGCGTAATGTCCAGATAGCCGTGCTCTTCATTCAGCTTGATGATGGGCGCGTCGGGCGCTTCCACCACGTATCCGTAGCCGGACTTGGGCCCGGAGCCCAGCAGGTCGGAGGAAAGTGTTTTGGAGCCGGCATCGATGATGGCGCGGCCGGGGACGGCGGTGGAAACCACCGTCACCACCACGCGCACAGCGCAATCCTCCAGACTGCACGCACCTTGATGGTAGGTATTTAGATCGTTGTAAACGTATGTGCCGGGACGAATCTCCGTGAGCCCCGGGATCAGGTGTGCAAACTCGGCGGAAGGTGTGGAGCCGCCGGAAACAATCTCCACCGGCATACGTTCCGCACGAAATGCCTCAAGGCCTCGGGTGACGAGCTGGGCCACGTGTTCGGCTTCCGCGCGGCGCTGCTCCAGAGTCCCCCAGACGTTGCCGAAGTAACCCATCAGCCCGCGAAACTTCAGCCCCGGCAGCTTTTCAATGGCTTTTGCCAACGTCACCAACGCCGGTCCCGGCTCAAGCCCGCAGCGCTTGGCGCCGGAGTCGAATTCCACCAGCACGCCGATGGTTGCATTTTGGGAGGTAGCGGCCCGGGAAAGTTCCTGCGCTGCGGCTTCCGAATCGAGCGAGAGCAGCAAACGGCGCGCGCGGGCGATGCGGGCCAGCCGCTGGAGTTTTTCCTCCCCCATGATGGGAAATGCTACAAGTATGTCGTCGAACCCCGCGCCCGCCATCACCTCCGCTTCACCCACTTTGGCCACCGTCAGGCCTACGGCGCCGTGCGCCAACTGGAGGCGCGAAACCTCCAGCGTCTTGTGTGTCTTCGTGTGCGGGCGCAAACCCACGCCCTGCCGCCGGCATAATTCCGCCCCCCGGTCGATGTTCCTCTCGAGGGCGTCAAGATCAACTGTTAACGACGGAGTGGAAAGCTCACGTGCAAGCATGAACACCTCACTTTAAGCCGCGACGATCGCGTACCTTGGCGGTGCGGCGGCGGGGATTTCAGATTACAGAAAATCTCGTAGGCGCTGGCATTCTCAGGAGGTCAGCGCGGCGACCGACGAAGACTCTCGCCTTGTTTACAAAAATACGCAGAGCCCGATCCTTCGCTGCGCTCAGGATGACAACGAATGGGCGCAGGATGACAGCATTGAAGCTTCTTTCCGCCACCCGTACCGTCACGTCCTTCCCAGCCCGCGGTGACAAATCCGCATAGTCCCTGCTTAATCCGTGCCCCGCTCGCTGACGAGCGCGACGCAGTCGATTTCAATTTTGATCTTGGGTAGCTGCGCGCCCACGGTGGTGCGGGCCGGCTGGTCTTCCGTAAAGAACTGTTTGTAAACTTCGTTCATCGCCGCAAAGTCCTTCATGTCGGCAAGAAATACGCCCACCCGCACCACGTCCTTCAGCGAACTCCCCGCCGCTTCCAGGATGGCGCTGATGTTCTGAAGGGTCCGGCGGGTTTCCGATTGTATGTCGCCGAATTCAAACTCGTTGGTTTCGGGGTTCACGCACGCCTGACCGGCGACGAAGACAAAGCCGCCTGCGACGATAGCCTGGGAATAGACACCTTTGGGCTGGGGTGCGTCCGGGGTACGAACCACTTTGCGCATGTTATCTCCTGTATCAGAAAGTTATAAATCGGGCCGCCAACCTTGCCGCGCTTTGGCGAAGTCAGGCGAGCTGCCCGCCATCAACAAAGAGCAGGACACCATTTACATAGTCGGCATCGCGTGAGGCCAGAAACGTCGCGGGCCCGGCAATATCATCGGGCTCACCGAGCCGGCCCACAGGTATTAGATTCTCATACTTTTTCATAAATTTCGGGTTATTCAGAAAAGGCACGGTCAAGCGCGTTCGAATCAGTCCCGGACCAATGGCGTTGGAATTAATTCCCAACGGACCCAGTTCGCGCGCCAGCGTCTTGGCCAGGAGGAACAAGCCGGCCTTGGAAGCGTTATAGGGCGCAAGCTCCGCTTCCCCGTCCCAGGCATTGGTGGACGCCATGAAAACCAACTTGCCGCTCCGCTGCTTGATCATGTGTGCGGCCACGGCACGCGCAAACAGGAAACCACCGCGCAGGTTGATGCCCAGCGTCCAATCCCAAAGCTTATCGTCCGTCTGGACAAAGGGCACGCCCTTACCCACCCCCGCGACATACATCAACACATCAATGCGCTTGTACCAGCGGATCATCTGCGCCACGGTACGCTCCACCTGGGGCTTCTTTTGCACGTCGCAAACGACCGTGCGGACGCTTCCTCCCGCCGCGCTGATCTCCTTCGCGGTGCGGGCCATCATCGGACGGTCGATGTCCGCGACTACCAGTTGCGCGCCTTCGCGAGCCAAGCGCACGGCAATCGCCTTCCCGATGCCCTGCGCCCCCCCCACGACCAGCGCCACCTGGCCTGCAAATCGTCCGGCAATAAAATTCGCCATGATCCCCTGATGTCTCCGCGAGCGTGAGATCTAAAAAGGTGTTTGGTTTTCCCGACGACACCCCAGTATAATAACGCATTTCTCAGGATATCTATGTCCACATCTCTGCGATCGTCATCGCCGGGCACCTTAGTTTCGCGTGAGGAATCTCATGCGCCCACTGAACTCCCGCGCGCCATCGGGAATCTGGGCGCAATCGCCATCGTTGTGGGCACCATCATCGGATCCGGAATCTTCATGGTTCCCCACAATGTGGCGCTTCAGGTGGGGTCCGTCTCCACCGTCCTCTTGGTTTGGGTAGTAGGCGGAGCGCTGGCGCTGGCCGGCTCGCTTTCTCTCGCCGAACTCGCTGCGGCGACTCCGGAAGCGGGCGGGGTCTACATCTACCTGCGCGATGCCTATGGCAAGCTGGCCGCTTTTCTCTATGGCTGGGCGGCGCTGCTGGTGATTGAATCGGGCGGCATTGCGACTCTCGCGGTGGCCTTCAGCATCTACAGTTCCTTCTTTTTCCCTCTTACCCACCTCGAACGGAAACTGGTGGCGAGCTCGGTGATTGCGGTGTTGACGCTCGTGAACATTGCGGGCGTCAAGCGCGCGTCGTGGGTGCAGACCATCTTTACGCTGGCCAAGTTGGCGGGCCTGGCCATTATCGTGGGCTTCGCCCTATTCGCTCACAATTTGACGCCGGTAGCGCCTCCGCCGGGCTACGCGCCCCCGCACACCTCCCTGAGCTCTTTTGGAGTGGCGCTGATTGGGGTGTTATGGGCTTATCACGGATGGCACCACTTGTCGCATGTGGCGGGGGAAGTGAAGAATCCCTCACGAGTCCTTCCGCGCAGTTTTCTCGTTGGTGCGCTCATCGTCATTTTCGTTTATCTCAGCGCCAACCTCGCCTACTTGCAGGTTCTGTCACTGCCGGTTATGGCCCAGGACGCCTACCAGCGTGTGGCGGCAAAAACCATGGAAATACTTTGGGGCCCGCGGGGCGCCGCGTTCGTTTCCGGATTGATCCTCTGCTCGATGTTCGGGGCCACAAACGGCAACATCCTGGGTGGCGCACGCGCCTACTTCGCCATGGCCCGCGACCGCGTCATGTTTTCCGCGGTGGGACGAATTCACCCGCGCTTTGAAACCCCCTATGTCGCCCTGCTGATCCAGGGAGTTTGGTCCATCGTGCTGGCGGCCACCGGCACCTTTGAGCAACTCTATACCTACGTCATTTTCACCGGCTGGATTTTTTACGCGGCGGCGGCGCTGGCCGTGGTCATTCTGCGCCGGAAGCACCCCCAGTGGGTGCGGCCTTACCGCGTTTGGGGCTACCCCGTATTGCCGGTGGCCTTTGCCGCCGCCGCGCTGATCATCATCATCAATGCACTGGCCCGCAGCCCGCGCGAATCCGGCATTGGTTTGGGCCTCGTACTATTGGGGATTCCCGTCTACTTCGCCTGGACGCGCTTCAACCGAACCGGGCAGAGCGCGTAAGAGCGGGGGAACAATATTTTACCTTCTCGCAAAAGAACTTACTTGAGGTTTTCCGTGATGAGGAACTCAACTACAACCACGTCGTGCCAGCGGCCTTCCAGGAGCGTGTGCTTTTCGTGTATGCCCACTTCTCTCCAGCCGGTCATGCGGCAGAGAGTGCGGCCGGCGTCATTGTGAGCTACAAATCTCCCGATCAATTTGTAGTGCCCTTCCTTTCGCGCCGCGGATTGAATAGCGCGCATTAATTCCCTGCCCACACCGTGCCGCCGGTAATCGCGGTCGATGTAGATGAGGAGCTCGGCAATGCCCTCGATGCGCGGCCGCACTTGATAAGGGCTGATCGACGCCCAGCCCAAAACCCGTCCGTTCAGCTCCGCCACCAGCAGCGGGTATTTCCCGGTGCGTTCCATCACCCAGCGCGTGCGCTCCTCGCGAGTGACCAAGAAATGTTCAAACGTCGCCAAGTGATCTTGGATCGCCTGCATGTAAATTCGCGCGATGTCGTTGGCGTCGCGGTCTTCGGCCGCCCGCACTCGCAACTGCGGGCGCGGCTTTCCCTGCGTGACCGGGGCGACAGGCGATGACATGGTTTTTACCTGTGCCATCATAACAAGACCCCGGGGGATTCACCAGGTGTGGATTCAGGATCAGCGAAATTTGCGGAGATTGCGCAAGCGAATTGAGGCATCCCGGAGTTTCCGGTTGACTTTCTGTACCCGGCTACTTATGCTGAAAAGTGCGGCAATGGCACATATCCTTCAACTCGGCGCTGCAAAGTCCTGTTGTATGGTGCCAGTGCCGGCGTGTGGGGGTGTTGCTTAGCAGCGCGCTAATCAAAACGACCTGATTCCAACCCACCGTCGGAGCCCAATCCGGCAGTGGGTTTTATGTTTTTGGAGTGTACTCAGAATGAAAGCCTCGAACTCGCTTTGGAAGGAAAGCCTCACCGGCAAATTGCCGGAGGATCTGGCCCACGAGATTGATATCTTCGAGACAGATTTGGGCCTGAAGAAGCAGGGGAAGCTGGACGAGCGTCTGATCGCTGAAACGCGCTTACGACGGGGCGTGTACGGCCAGCGTTACGACAATGGTCAACGCCACGACGGCAAAAGGGTGCAGGAATTCGCTTACCCCTCCGGGCCTTTGACCAAGGGGCCGAATACCCTCTGGGATGCTCCGGGCATGCAACGCATCAAGATACCCGCCGGCGGCTTGAACGCGGCGCAACTCGAAACCCTGGCGGAACTTGCGGAGGAGTACTCCGACGGGATCGCTCACATCACCACCCGTCAGGACGTTCAGCTTCATTACGTGCACATTGACGATACGCCCACCCTGATGCGCCGCCTGGCCGCCGCAAAAATCACCACGCGGGAAGCCTGCGGGAACTCGGTCAGAAATGTGACCGCCTGCCCTTATGCCGGCGTTTGCCAGGATGAAGTTTTCGATGTCACCCCTTATGCCCTAGCGCTCTCGCGATTCTTGCTCGGCCACCCGGATTGCCAGAGCTTCGGCCGGAAATTCAAACCGTCGTTCAGCGGCTGCGCGCAGCATGCCTGCGGACTCGCGAACATGCACGACCTGGGCTTGGTGGGAGTCACCCACACCGAAAACGGGAAGGAAGTGCGCGGTTTTGCCATGTACGTAGGCGGAGGACTCGGCACGGTTCCTTACCAGGCGAAACTGTTCCACCCCTTCCTGCCTCCGGAAGAACTGTTGCCCATCGCCCAATCCATCGCCCGGGTTTTCGCGCGACTGGGAGAAAAGAAAAATCGCAATCGGGCACGCATTAAATTTCTGATTCACGATCTGGGAATCGAGAAATTCAAGGAATTGGTCTGGGAGGAGCGCAAGACCCTGCCGCATGACCCGCGATGGACGCAATACGTGGAGATGGCAAAAGAATCGAAGGAGGAGCCGCTGCGCCCGCCGGGTGAGACTCCGTCGCGGGCCTCCGAAGCTTTCGAGCGATGGCACAAGACCAACGTGCGCCCCCAACGCCAGGAAGGATATTCCACCGTCACGACCACGCTTCCCTTGGGAGACATCACGGCGAGCCAGCTTCGCGCCCTCGCCGACATCGTGCGCCGCTTCACGCGCGAGACGCTGCGCACCACCGTCGAACAAAATTTCGTCGTTCGCTGGGTCAGCAATCGCGACTTGGTAGACATTTACGAAGCCTTGAATGCGGTGGGCTTGGGAGACCCGGGGGCTGGAAACATCGTGGATATCGTTGCGTGCCCCGGGACCGATACTTGCAAACTGGGCATCTCATCGTCGCGAGGCCTGGCGATGGAATTGCGGAACCGGCTCGCCCAGAAGAGTTTTGAAATGGACGCGGCGGTCCAGAACCTTCACATCAAGATCAGCGGCTGCTTTAACAGTTGCGGCCAGCATCATGTGGCCGACCTCGGCTTCTATGGCGTCAGCCGCAAGATGGCGGGCTATGCCGTTCCTCACTTTCAGGTGGTTCTGGGGGGGGAGTGGGAGAGCAACGCCGGCTCGTATGGTTTGCCCGTTGTCGCGGTCCCATCCAAGAACATTCCGCAAGTCGTGACTCGCTTGACGGATCGTTACGTGGCCATCCGCAAAAGCGGCGAAAGCTTCAAGGATTTCGTCAAACGCATCGGGAAGGTCGAAATCAAAAGCCTGCTGGAAGATCTCACCCGGCTGTCCGCCGACAGCGCCGACCGGTCGTTCTTCAGCGACTGGGGTGATCCGCGTGAATACGGCTTGGGCGACATGGGCGTGGGTGAATGCGCCGGAGAAGTCGTATCGGCGATCGAATTCGATCTCGCCGCTGCCGAACGAGAGGTCTTCCAGGCGCAGGTGGATCTGGATAAAGGGAACTTCCAGCAAGCGGCCCGGACCGCCTACCTGGCGATGGTCCATGCGGCAAAGGCACTGGTGAAGCTGGAACTCCAGGACGTCCCCGACGATCCCGACCGGATCATCCGGGAATTTACCACGCGCTTCTATGACACCCAGAAGTTTTACGATTCGTTCGCGGGCGGAAAATTCGCCCAGTACTTATTCGCTGCCCACGTATCGTCGAACAAGCCGGACAACCCTGACTCAGCTCGCTACCTGATTGATGAAGCCCAACTGTTTATTGACGCTTCCCACGCCTGCTACAATCGGCTGGGAACCGTTAGCGTCGCCTAGAGGAGTGATATCGAGTCCAATGGAATTTCAGCACCTCAACGTAAAGCTCTTTGTGGAGAAGGAGGAAAAAGTCGACCTCGAGGCTTTGATTCCGGTCTTTCATAGCTGGATTCAAAATCAGGCGGGCGGCGAGCTTCTGCTGGATGTCGCGGATTATCGTCACATCCGCTCGGGCCCGGGGGTGATTTTAATAGGGCACGAGGGCAACTATAGCCTTGATAACACCGGCGGCCGGCTGGGTGTCCGGTACAACCGCAAAGCGGAGTTGGAGGGAACCAACCAGGATCGCCTGGTCCAGGCGACCCATGCAACTCTGGCTGCCTGCCGCCGCCTGGAGATTGAGCCGCGGCTGGGCGGGACGATTCTGTTCCATGGACGCGAGATCGAGGTGCTCATAAACGATCGCCTTCTGGCCCCCAATACGCTGGAGACCCGCGCCGCGGCTGATTCGGAGTTCCGCACTTTTTTTTCGACACTGTTCCGGGACATCGAGTACGCTGTGTCTTACCCGCAAGACCCCCGCAGCTTGTTTTCTGTTCACGTGAAAGCATCGCAGGCATTTGATACCACGGCCTTGCTGAACAACTTGAATTCGATGGCGCCGGTTTCCCACCAAGGTTGATGGAGGCTCCCCTAGAAAAAACCTTCTCATCCTCCCGCCCTGCAGGATGCGCTCTCCCTTGGTAGAGGATAGGAAGGCCTCAGCTCTCTCCGAGGGGAGCGGGTGCCCGACGAAAAAGGGCGGCTGAGGGTCATTTCCCATGCCATCAATTCTGAAGGGGCCGCAGACGCCCCCACAAGACCTACGCACCAGGGATGTTATAATCGCTAAGTTTGCCGATAGTGCTATGGAGCCCTTATGCACGATGCCTGCCTGTGGATGGCGCTCGCATTTTATGGTCTGGGAATCCTGCTCATTGTCCCCTCCGTTGTGCGAAGGCGGCCGTCACTTTCGGCTGCTTCCTTGGGGGCGCTGGGGATCGGCTTGACAGCACATGCCGGGGCGTTGGCGATTGAAGCCGCCCGCCTCCATCGCCTGCCGGTCACGGACGTCCGCAGTGCTCTGTCGTTTTATGCTTTCCTGGTGACCCTCGCCTTTTTCTTTGTGTACCTGCGGTACCGAATTGTCGCTTTGGGTCTCTTCATGCTGCCCCTCGTTTTCCTTCTGACCCTAATCTCGGCACTTCGTCCGCCGGGGTCCTTTGACTCTTCCGCCTTTCGGGGCGGCTGGCTGCTGGTTCATATCAGCTCGATCTTCCTCGGCTACACCGCACTGTTCCTAACCTTTGTCGCCTCAGTCATGTACCTAATTCAGGAACGCGAGCTGAAGTCCAAGCAGCCGCGAGGCTTTTACTATCGCTTACCTTCGCTAAAGGTCTGCGAAGAACTCTATTACCGCTCCCTGGTGTTGGGACTTCCCTTTTTGAGCATCGGCATACTGACCGGATTTATCTGGGCAAGCCGCACGTGGAAGGGTCCCTGGGAACTCGATCCGAAGATCCTGGCTTCCATGGTGACGTGGTTGATCTACCTGGTACTTTTCTCCACTCGCGTCAGCGGCGGATGGCGCGGGCGGCGCGCTGCCTATATTGCCATCTTCGGATTCGCAGCCATTCTCGTAACGTTCGTCGGCATCAGCTTGCTCAGTGGGGATCACGGGTACATCCCGAAGTTGCGAGAAATGCCTTGAAATCGGGGGTTGGGTGCTGGGGACTGGGTGCTGGGGGGGCCGATCGTGTGTTTGCGGCATTCCCCAGCCCTTAGCCCCCAGAACCCAGTTCCGACTGCTTTTATGAACCTAACCCTTTTGGGCATCAATCATCGCACGGCGCCGGTGGAAGTCCGGGAGAGGATGAACATCCCGGAAGCGCGCCTGGCCGAAGCCATATCCGATCTGGTGCATCGCGACGGTATCCGCGAGGGAATGATTCTTTCCACCTGCAACCGCGTGGAAGTGACGACCTCTGCTGAGGACGAAGTGGATGCGGAATCCGTCATTCATCATTTCCTGGCGGACCACCACCATTGTGACTTGGGGTCTTTCGCGCATTTCTTCTACCGGCTCCGGCAGCAGGATGTGGTGAAACACCTGTTCCGCGTGGCATCCAGCCTTGACTCCATGATCCTCGGTGAGCCGCAGATTTTAGGACAAATGAAACAGGCATATGCCGCCGCGCGCACGGCAGGCGCGATGAATGGCACCCTGAACGACGTGGTGAACCAGGCGCTGGCGGTGGCCAGACGCGTGCGGCGCGAAACGGCGCTGGGATCAGCAGCGGTGTCCGTTTCTTACGCGGCCGTCGAGCTGGCAAAGAAGATCTTCGGCGGCCTCGAGGGCAAAACGATCTTCGTTGTGGGCGCCGGCAAAATGAGCGAACTGGCGGCCAAACACCTTCTGAGCAGTGGCGCCAGCAACATCCTGGTGAGCAATCGCACTTACGAGCGGGCGGTGGAACTGGCCGCGGCGTTCCACGGTACGCCGGTGCCCTTTGAAAATCTCTACGAATACCTGAGCCAGGCGGACATCGTCATCAGCTCCACGGGGTCGCCCCACACGATCATTAACAAGAATCAGGTAGAAAAACTGCTGAGCGCACGCAGGAACCGGCCCATTTTTTTCGTGGATATCGCCGTGCCGCGCGACATCGACCCGTCCGTGAATGAACTGGATAATGTCTTTTTGTATGATATCGACGACCTGGGTCACGTCGTCGAAGCCAATAAGAAGCAACGCGAACACGAAGCCGTTTGGGCGGAGGAAATCATCCAGATGGAAGTCCAGAAGACGCTGAAACGCCTGGCATCGCGCGACGTCGTGCCCACCATCGTGGCGCTGGAGGACCGCCTGAACCGCATTCGCGCGACAGAAATGGAGCGCTATCAGGGCCGGCTGGGAAACCTGACCCCCGAGCAGCGCCAAGCCGTGGACGCCCTTACGCGCGGCATCATGAACAAAATTCTCCACGGGCCTATTACCGAACTTAAGAGCGGGGCAGGCGAACCCGAAAACGTAGCTTTGGTACGGCTGATCCATAAGATCTTCGGGTTGGGAAATTAGCGAGAAAATGAGAGAAACGAAATTCGAAAATCGAAACTGGAAAACCGGGGCGAATTTCGTGTTTCGATTTTCGAGTTTCGTCTCCCACTTGCTCGTCACTTGTCACTTGTTTCTAGTCACTGATTTTATATGCGATTGATCATCGGCTCGCGCGGTTCCAAACTCGCTCTGTGGCAGGCCCACTGGGTTCGTGACCAGTTTGCCTCTGCTGGCTATGAAATCGAAGTACGCATCATCAAGACAACAGGTGACAATCTACAGGCCATCGCGCCCGGCGAACCTCTGCCGGCCTCCATGGCGCAAACCGTCGCGGAGGTGGGGAGCAAAGGCCTGTTCATCAAAGAAATTGAAGAAGCGCTGCTGGCACGGGAAATCGATGTGGCCGTGCACAGCTTGAAGGACCTGCCCACCGAACAACCCGCCGGGCTGGTCCTCGGCGCGGTCCCACAGCGAGAGGACCCGCGTGATGTTTTCATCTCGCGGGAGGGAGAATCCCTGGAAAGCATGCCAGCCGGTGCGCGGGTTGCTACCAGCAGTTTGCGGAGGCAGACGCAATTGCGCGCTTTGCGGCCCGATCTT
>JBEKQO010000186.1:0-15265 GCA_049519635.1 Terriglobia bacterium
CGAACGCGCTGGAACCGCATTGCTGGGCCACGCTGCTGCCGCCTGACCAATTTTCGTTTCCCTCCGGCCATACCATAACCGCGTTCGCTTTCACCGTGGCAGTGGGCGGTTTTTGTCCGCATCTATTGGGAGCCCTGCTGTTTTGCGCGCTGAGCGTGGCCACCTCGCGCATTGTGCTGGGAATGCATTTCCTGAGCGATGTCGTGGTGGGCGCGATTTTGGGCGCCGCATTGGGTTATGCGGGGTTTATGATTTTTGCTTAGTTTCCTCGGGCGTCGAAAATTCTCCTGCCTTGAGCACCTCTCCGCTCACCCGACGCTTTTTCGATGCCCGAGGTTTTTCGACCGCATAGGGCGCGGCCTAGCCGGGACTTCTCACCAGGCTTGGACGATGCATGGAAGGGCGGGGCTTCAGCCCCGCCGAAATCGCGGCTCCCGCCCTCTATTCCTCCCGCACCCCGCGCAGCTTGCGGCTGCAAGCTGCGCGGGGTGCGGGGCTTGGAAATAATCAGGACGGCCTTGCAATGGCGGGGCTAAAGCCCCGCCCTTCCAGAGTCGTGGTGAGAAATCCGGGCTAAACCGCAGGCCAAATTCCAGACTTCAATTTCCAGAAGCTAACGTGTAGCACGGTTTCATGCCGGCTTTGAATACAGAAATGCCAAAAGACCCCTCACCCGCCCTCCTCCGTCGGGCACCCTCTCCCGTGGGGAGAGGGTTGTGGACGCGGGAGTTGGGAGCAAGCTACCCTCCTTCGCGCGGACCTTCAATCTGCGTTTCCAGGGAATTTGCGGATCCGGACTTATTCGTGCCGCAAGGCCACGATGGGATCGAGGCGGGAGGCCTTCATGGCAGGCCACATTCCAAAGAACAAGCCGATGCTGACGGAAGCCACAAAGCCCATGACGACCGCCCAGAGGGGGACGACCGAAGGCAGGGAGGGCACAAAGGTACGGATCAGGAAGCTGAGGGTTATGCCCGCGAGAATGCCGAGTACGCCTCCGGTGCCGGTCAGGGTCATGGCTTCCAGCAGGAATTGCCAGGTGATATCGCTGCGCCGGGCACCGATGGCCTTGCGCACACCGATTTCGCGGGTGCGCTCTGTAACCGACACCAACATGATGTTCATCACCCCAATACCACCTACCATGAGGCCGATGGAAGAAATCACCATGGTCACAAGCACAACGGTTCCGATAATGTCGCGGAAGTTGGAAATTAGCGTCTGCGCGGTGGCAATCCCAAAGCTATCAGGCGCGGAGGGCTTGTCGTTGCGTACGCGGCGGAGCACGGCGGTGGCTTCATCTTTGGCCTGATCCATCTTGCCTGGAAATGCCATGGCGGTGACAAAGTTCTCCTTGGAACTGGGATAAAGCGACTTGAAAGTGAAGTAGGGGATCATCACGGCGCGATCGTTGCCGTTGTCGCCCAGAAAGGACTTGCGCTTGGTGAGCGCTCCGACCACCTCAAAGGTATGCCCGTCTACCTGAATCTCCTTGCCAATCGGATCCTCACCCGCAAATAATCTTTGCACCACATCGGCCCCGATGACGGCCACATTCATCCGATGAAGGTCGTCCATGTTGGTATAAAGGCGGCCGTCCTGAATGTCGGCGTTGATGGTCTGAAAATCGTCCGCCGTAGCCCCGGAGAAATTGGTGTCGACCATCTCCACGCCTTTGTACTTGGCGGTCACGGCAGGTCCGCGATTAAAGATTTCCACTCCAACCGTCTGCACGGAAGGGCATAACTCCTTGAGGTCCATGGCCTGTTCATAGGTCAGGGGCTTGCGCAGGCGCTCTTCCCGCGTTTCGGGGCCCACTTTTCCCGGGTCAAATTTAAAAATGAAGAGCGTGCGCGTCCCAAAGCCTTCCGCCATATCCACCAATTGCTGGTCGAGGCCCTTGAAAATTGACGCTACACCGATGACCGTGGTGGTGCCGATCAACACGCCCAGAATGGTCAGGAAGGCGCGGAACTTGTGAGTTCGCAGCGTATCCAGGGCAAGCAGCAAATTCTCACGAATTTCGTGGTACCTTCGGGTCGCCATGCTTAGTTCTCCGTGCGCAAAGCTTCAATGGGATCGAGTTTGGCCGCCTGGCTGGCCGGGTAAATTCCAAAGAAGAGGCCTACCGAAATCGAGAGCGCCAATCCCACCAACACGGCTCTCAAAGGTACCGATGAGGTGAAATAATGGTCCACGATGGCACTGACGATGAAGGCAATCAGGATCCCGATGGCGCCGCCGGTGCAACTCATCACGATCGACTCAATCACAAACTGCGCTAGAATGTCGCGCCGGCGCGCGCCCAGGGATTTGCGGATACCGATTTCGTGCGTACGTTCGGTGACGCTGGCCAGCATGATGTTCATGATGACGATGCCGCCCACTACCATGAACACGGCCACAATTCCGATGGTCACCGCGAAGATGCTGCCCATCAGCTTGTCCCACAGGTCCATGATGGTTTGGGAGGCGTTGATGCCAAAGTTGTCGTCCTCATGGTAGGGGACGTGGCGGCGGGCTCGCAAAAGGGCGCGCGCTTCATCCTCCAGCACCAGCATTTGCTGCGAATCATAGGCTTGGACATTGATATCCAGGGAAAGTCGCGGCGCAAAAAACTTACGATAGGTGGTGAGCGGCAAGATTACGAAGTTATCCTGGCTCTGCCCGAAGGTGCTGCCAATTTTTTCCGCCGCGCCCACCACCCGGAAAGGAAGATCGTTGACCATAATTTCTTTTCCGAGGGGATCAATATTTGAGAAAAACTCATCCACCAGGTCGTGCCCGATGAAACACACCATGGCCTCATGCTGGTAATCGGATTCGGTGATGTAACGGCCGCTTTCAACCTTCTGACTTCCAATGTCAATCATCGACGGTGTGACGCCGGAAATGTCTTCATTGTAGAGGGTGTGGCCGCGGTAACGCGCGGAGTTGTTGTCACTCCACATATCGTCAGCCGCGCCAATGTTTTTGTAACCTTGCAGGTTGTCCTTCAGGAAATCGTATTCTTCCGTGCGGATCGGTTTATTCCGCCGCCGGGCCTTTAACCAGGCTTCGTATCCCTGCGCCCATTGGTAATGAGAAACGACAAAGACATTGGCTCCCAGGTTGGCAATATGGTCGGCGATATAGAGGTTCATGCCGTTGATGATAGACATCACGACGATGAGCGTGGTGGTGGCAATCACCACCCCCAGGAGGGTGAGAAAGGAGCGCAGCTTGTGCGCCCGCAAAGCTTCCAGAGCAATCCAGAAGGCTTCGCGAGTAGTCACCCACGCGCCTGAGCCCACGTTGGACCGGGCGGGAAGCGCGTGCGGAAGCGATGCGGTTTGGCTGAGCGACGCCATCGAAAACTCGAAACTCGAAATTCGAAACGCGAAATTCGAGGCCCGTCCTGCGAGTTCCGAATTTCGAGTTTCGAATTTCGATCATTCCATCCGTTCGTCCCGCTCGATGCGGCCGTCGCGAACGTGAATGATGCGATGGGCATGAGCGGCGATGTCATGCTCATGGGTTACCAGCAGGATGGTGTTGCCGGCTTCGTGGAGCCGGGCGAAAAGGCCCATGATATCTTCGCCCGTGGCGGAGTCCAGGTTTCCCGTGGGTTCATCCGCCAGAATAATGGAAGGGTTGTTGACCAGGGCGCGGGCGATGGCCACACGCTGGCGCTGGCCGCCGGAAAGCTCGTTGGGCTTGTGGTGCATGCGGTCGGCCAAGTCGACTTTGCGCAGGGCGTCTTCCGATCTTTCCAACCGCTCTTTGGCGGGCATGCCGCTATAAATCAGCGGCAGCTCCACATTGTGCAGAGCGCTGGCGCGCGACAGCAGGTTAAAGGTCTGGAACACGAACCCGATTTCCTTATTGCGGATGTAAGCCAACTCGTCATCGGAAAGCTCGCTGACCATCTGCCGATTCAGCCAGTAGGTACCGCGCGTCGGCGTATCAAGGCAGCCGATCAGGTTCATCAGCGTGGATTTGCCCGAGCCCGAGGGCCCCATGATGGCGACATACTCACCCCGGTCGATTGAAAACGAAACTCCGCTGAGGGCGTGAACCTGAATGGCCTCACCCATGTCATACGTCTTCCAGAGGTCCTCCGCCCTGATGATAACGCCCTCAGGAGGCATCGGCCTTTCCAGTATCGGTGATGTTTCTACTCGCGTTCCCATGGCGATTTTTCCATTCCTTTCCTACTTGGCAGGCGCCCGCTGGGTGGAGTTCGTGCCGGTCTGCCCGCTTCCCTGATGCCCGGCCCCTTAAGTTGCCTGCGGAGTCGGCATGGCGGGTGTGTTTTCAATCCGCACCTTGGTATTGTTCTTCAAAGTGCGTAAAACGCTGAAGCTGCCCGTAACAATGACGTCGCCGGGCTGGACGCCCTTCAGGATTTCCATGTCGGTCGAGCTCATAATGCCACTTTCAACCTGAACGAAGGCGGCGCGGCCGTTCCGGACCACGAAGACTCCTTGCAACTCTTCCTTACCTTTCTCCTTTTCCGCGGCGGGTACAGCTATCTCGCTTCCGGCGCCACCCGCGGTGTTGACCTTCTCCTCCAGTTCGCGGCGCATGCGCGCGGTAACGGCTTGGATGGGCACGGCCACGGCGTCCTTACGGACTGCGGTGGTGATCTTCGCCGTCGCGGAAAGACCCGGCCGCAGGCTGGGGGGTGGGTCATCGATGACCACGACCACTTTAAAGTCCTTGGCCTCGTCGCTGCTGGTGGCAGTGGCGCCGCCCGTAGTGCCGCTGGTGGTGCCGGTCGTCCGTCCCACCGCGCTTTCACCGATTTGCGTCACGCGCCCCTTAAAGGTTTTGTTGGGGTAAGCATCGATCATCACGTCGGCGGTTTGCCCCAGCTTCACATTGGGAATGTCGGTCTCATCCACCTTGACTTCAACCGTCATGACCGAGAGATTGGAGACCTGATAGAGCAGGCTTCCGACAGCGTTCTGGATTCCCGGGACAACGTTTTCACCCATATGGACCGGGAGCGAGGTTATATACCCGTCCAAAGGAGAGTTGTAGACGGTCTGGTCAAGTTGATTCTTGTAGCCGAGAAGTTGAGCCTTACTTTGGCCCACATGGGCGCGGGCGGAGTCGCGGGTGGACAGCGCCTGCTGGTACTGGGCTTTGGCCTGGGCCACTTTCGCATCGGCAGAATCCCTGCCCGTCTGCGCTACCCGGTAATCGCTCAGCCGCGTATCGAAGTCCTGCTGGGAAAGCAATTGGGCCTTGAAGAGCTCCTGACCCCGTTTGAAATTGTCAGTGGCTTGATTCTGTTTGGCGATCGCCTGTGCCAAGTCCGCCTGGGCGGTATCGAGCGCCGCCTTGGTCGAAAGCACATTGGCGTCCTGCGCCGCCAGATCGGCTTGGGAGGTGGTGACGGCCGCCTGCTGGGCCTCCACGCCAGCCGTTTGCTGCACGTCCTCTGTCCGCATCAGCAATTGGCCCTTGGTGACGTGGTCGCCTTCCTTCACCAGGATTTCGGTGATTTTTCCCATGGAATTGGCGTTGACGTTGGCCTGATTCTGCTCTACGGGCTTGACCTCGCCGTTGGCGGTTACGATTTGGGCCAAATCCTCCCGCTGGACTTTGCCGGTTTGGACCGTCACCACGCCCCGACGGCTCCACACTACGCCGCCAATAGCCAATCCGAGGAAGACTACGACGGCCACGATGGCGAGCGTGACTTTCTTCCACTTCTTCATCCCCGTTCCGTTACCATGCCGGGTTGGAACGGGCGCCGTAGCGCCCACCCCCGTGGCCCCATTGATTTTCCCCAGTTCCAACTCTTTAATTTCTGCCATGGAGGGCTCCTATGCTTCCTCGGGCTCGCGCCAACGCGTAAGCTCCTCTTTCCGTGGAAAGGTGCTGATTGTATGCCGACTGGCCGACTTGCCGCTTACATGCGCGCCTGTTAACCGACTCCCAATGCGTATACGCTGTTAAAACATCAAAAGTTTCGTCAATATTTATGTCGCTGGAGCGCAATACAGCGAGGTCAGCGCCGGGGACTTTTTGACCGGCCTGGCCCTCGCTCGGCATTCGCAGCCAAATTGAGGGCGCCAGAAC
This sequence comes from Terriglobia bacterium, assembly GCA_049519635.1. Classification (GTDB taxonomy): domain Bacteria; phylum Acidobacteriota; class Terriglobia; order UBA7540; family UBA7540; genus Bog-366. The sequence goes on from JBEKQO010000186.1 coordinate 6,073, forward strand.
GTAACCTTAACCCTACGTGGAGGTTGCATCCCCCCACCATTTTACCGCCTTCTGGCATTGCGAAAAACAAGAATTTCTCAGTGCGAACACTTTGCTCCCGCACCGCCGGGTTCCCACGTGTGGCCCGCTAATTGCTCGGCCAGGATTCCTGCCATCGCCATCCCGGATTTCGCGCCACGCTTGGATGGGGCGGTCGGAAGGGCGGGGCCAAACCCAGTTCTTCCCTTAGCTCGCAAATAACATTCAAACATCTTGCCAAATCCGGGCTCATGGGCCTCAAGCAGCCTCATTGCGGCAATGCTCACCGTATAATAAGACGCGCGACTTTACAGAGAGTTTGCTTGCAGCGCGAGGGTTGTATGGCTCCCCCGATATTTTTTGCGGGGAGGCCACCTTGATGGCTTACGCCGCATCAAAGTACACCACCGGACTGGGGGGGAATCCTTTGCTGTGGAAACCCGGTGTGTCTTGATTCTATCCAGCTTAGAGACGGCTCCCTTGCTCGGTGAGGGATAGGGGTGGCGTTACGGGGGCAAGGCTGGGGACACGGTTCCGTAAGACTCGCAGGTGTCGGATACCTCGATGGTGATGATTGCGTCACCCGCGAAGAAATCCCTCACCCCCCCGCTTGCGATTCCCCCTCTTCCCAAGGGAGAGGGAAAGAAATCAAAATCACAGCCCTCTCCCAGGGGAGAGGGTGCCCAACGGAGGAGGGTAGGTGGGGGGGCCCTTTTAACCCCATTAGACTTTGACGGAACCTGGGGCTGGACACGGGAGCTTGACTTTCCCCAATCGGAAAAATAGAATCGGGGTGTAACCCATGGAGCTTAGGGAGGGAATGGTGTCGAATCGGGACGCTTTTATTACGCGGCATAGGGTGGTGAGCCGCTGGGCGCTTGGGGCGCTAGCCGCGCTCACCCTCATCATTGGCATATCAATCTTGCACGCTTTCCCCTCGGATGATCAGGACAAAACACAGGATAACCCAAAGCCCAACCCCGATAACCCAAAACCCAAGGTGAGCAAGGAGGAGAAGCGTCGCCAGAAGGCGCTCCGGAATGAAATGGAGACGCCGTACAAGAAGTGGCTGAGCGACGAAGTTCCTTACATCATTACCGACACAGAGCGTTCCGCTTTTAAGAAACTCTCCACGGACGACGAGCGCGAGGCATTTATAGAGAACTTCTGGGAACGCCGCAACCCTAGCCCCGAAAGCCCCGAAAACGAGTTCAAAGAGGAATATTACCGGCGGATTGCCTACGCCAACGAGCATTATGCCTCGGGCATTCCTGGCTGGAAGACCGACCGCGGCCGGATTTACATCATGTACGGCCCGGCGGACGAAATCGATTCCCATCCCAGCGGCGGGTCGTACGAGCGCCCGCAGTCGGAAGGCGCCGGCGAGACCTCCACTTATCCCTTCGAGCAGTGGCGGTACCGCTACATTGATGGGATCGGCACGAACATCATCCTGGAATTTGTGGATACCACCATGACCGGTGAGTACCATCTCACCATGGACCCCGGTGAAAAGGACGCCTTGCTGCACGTGCCCGGCGCCGGCCTAACCATGGCAGAACAGATGGGAATGACCGGGTCGAATTCAAAAATGGATCGCTTCCAACGCACAGACGGCATGACGGTAGGGAACCCGATGGGCGGTCAGCCGGAGAGCATGAATGAGTTTACCCGGCTGGACCTCTATTCCAAAATCTTTCAGCCCCCTCCTGTGAAATTCAAGGATCTGAAAGCTGTGGTAACCTCCAAGATCTCCGCGAATCTCCTGCCTTTCGATGCGCGCACGGATTTCATCCGCGTGACCGACGAGACCGTGCTCACTCCGATCACGGTCCAGGTGGCCAACAGCGATTTACAATTTCAGAACAAAGATGGAGTTATGCACGGGGTCCTGGACGTTTTTGGAGAGATCACGAGTTTGGGCGGCCACATCGTCCACACCTTTGAAAAGAGCCTGGTTTTGGACGTGCCCGAACACGAGTTCCAGCAGTATCAGGCTCACAAGTCAGTTTATCAGGAAGCCATACCGCTCAGCCCCGGCCGCTATAAGCTGAGCCTCGTTCTGAAGGACGATTTGAACGGCCACATGGGTTCGGAAGAACAGGGCATCGTCGTGCCGAAGTTCGGCGACGAAAAACTTACCTATAGTTCTCTGATCCTGGCTGACCAGATTCAGCCGCTCCCGACGAGCCAGGTGGGATCCGGCCCCTTTGTGATCGGCGGAACGAAGGTGCGCCCCAGTGTCAACAACACGTTCACGCGCGATCAAAAGCTCGGGATTTACATGCAGGTGTACAATCTCGGCATCGACGATAAGACGCATAAGCCCTCGTTGGATGTGAGCTATGAGGTCACGAAGGATGGGAAGTCGCTGCTCGACCAGTCGGAGGACGCGGTGAATTTGAAGAAGGCCTCGCAGCAGTTCACCGTGGTTAAGACGATGGGCCTCCGAGGGCTCACTCCGGGGAAATATACGGTGCAGATCAAGATCACGGACAACATCAAGAAACAAACTGTTAGCCCTACGGCCACTTTTGAGTTACGCTAGACGCCGCTTTCGCGCCTCGCCAAGGCCGGAAACGTCTTTTCGAAAGCACGGTGGGTTTCATGATGACTCCAAGTTTGGGGTACCGGCTCAAGGCTCTCCTGCTCGTAAGCGGGCTGTTGCTTCCCTGTGTGCGACCTTCGGAAAGTATGGCGGCGGGGTACGGAAGCCTGGCAGGAGTCGTTTCCGATGACAAAGGCGTGCCCTTGATGGGCGCCAGCGTGATGGTGATCGGACCCACGGCCTTTGCCACCGAAGCCGCCAGCCAGACCGTTGAGCGCATGGTCACGGACGCGCATGGCCGGTTTACCATTGCCCATCTGGTTCCGGGGTGGTATTCCCTCAAAGTAAGCTCGCCTACACGTTTGCCGGCGATGCGGAATGGCGTGCGCGTGGCGGCCGGGGAAACGGTGGTCGCTACCTTTGTTCTGACTGATACCTTCGCTCCCATCCGTTTTCAAGTGCCCAGCAGTTCGGTCTCGAGCTGGGGAGATGACTGGAAATGGGTGTTGAGGACTTCTTCCACCACGCGGCCCATCCTGCGCTTCCGCCAGCAGCAGACGACCCGAACTGCCTCCCAGAAGGAAAGAATCCCTTTACCTCAGAGCGAGCGCATCGTCGGCATTCTGCCGGGCTCGACGCCGCACGATCCCCTGGCGGAAGACTTTGGCATGGCCAGTGTGTTCGCTTACCTCCAACCGCTCTCTGCCGACTCCGACGTACTCGTGGCCGGATCGTTCGCGCCCTTCGGCGCCGATGCCGGCACGGTAGGCACGTTGCTGTCCCGAAACCAACTCCAGGGCGAACCCCAGCAAATCGGTCTAATCTTCCATCAATTCGGTCTCGCTCCCGGAACCTCTGCTTCCTCCGGCATGGTGCCGAATGCTTTCGCCCAAGCGAAGGGCATGGTCGCAACTTACTCAGAAACACGGCTGATTGCGCCTAAAGTGACGGTGACCGCGGGAATGGACATCGATTATCTGAATGCGATTGAGAGTGTATTGACCGCGCAACCGCACGTTAATCTGGAATACCAGGCAACGCCGCAAACGGTGATTTCCGCCCGGTTTGGGTCAGCCCGCGGCGAGGGGTCCAACTCCATGATGGACCGCCTCGGCCTATTGAATGCCTTCCCTCAGATCACTGAGCGCGATGGCCGTCTCGAGATGGAGCAACTGAATCACGCGGAGCTGGCGGTCAATCATCGCATCGGCAGGTCGGCCCGATTGCAGGCGGCGGCTTATCACGACGGCTTGCGCAACTCTGCGGTTTGGGGCTTGGGCAACTCCGCTTATGGACAGGCCTTCGCCGGAAACTCCCTCCCCAATCCTGCCGGCAATGGCATCGTCATTAACGGTGGCAATTACCAATCGGCGGGTTTCCGCGCCGTCTATGCTCAGACTTTCGGTGCGCACTTTGAGGTGCTGGCGGCCTATTCTTCCGGCAGCGCTCTCTCCGCACGCGGCTTGGTGGTGCAAAGTTCACATCCCTATTCGCAGGGCGTGCTGCTGCCGGAACAGACCAATTCCCTGATGGGCAAGATTTCCGCGGATCTTCCTCGTACCCACACACGGGTCTCCACTTACTACGCGTGGGTTCCCGATGATCGTGTAACCATGGTCGATCCCGCCGGATTGGCCAATCTTCAACTCCAACCCTATTTGGGGGCCCGGATCCGCCAATCGATTCCCACTCCAAATTTCCTACCCGTCCATATTGATGCCGTGGCGGAGTTCCAAAACCTTCTTTCGCAGGGCTATGTGCCCCCCTGCCAAGGTGGTCAAAAACCTGTTGTTTTGAGCTCCGGATACCACTCCATTCAAGGCGGGTTCTCCGTTCAATTCTGAAGCATAATACCGGCACTTTACACCGCCGGCGGCAAGCTGAAGGGCTTTGTCCCGCCGTAGCGGGCAAAGCCAGGGGTTGATCAACATAGCACCTACAGAAAAATGGAACCCATATCCGTAATTTTGTATCTCCCGGCCTTCCTTTAGAGCTATTGATGTATCTAATACTAAATAAATGACTTAAAGATTTAAGCCGCCTCGATTGCTGGAAACCAACGTGCTCCAATCCTTCAGGAGGTAGTGTTCTTCTCGGTACCAAACGGACTACAGAATGACCAGAATTCCAGCTTTTCGACTGACTACGTTCTCGCTCGCCCTTTTGAGCCTGGTTCTGGTGGGATTTGGACTTTTAAATTACCAGCAACGCGGTTTGTACCAGGTTCCGGACGACGGCGTTTCCTGGATGGAGACACCACAAGGCGTGACGGCGTGGATTGTGGTACGTGGCGGCCCCGCTGACCGTGCCGGAATCCATGAGGGTGACCAACTCAGGGCGATCAACGGCCAGCCGATTACCACCCAAGCCGAAGCGGGCCAGCAGATTTACCGCCTGGGCGTCTGGTCTCTTGCTAACTACAGTTTGACCCGGAACGGCGAACCCTTTGACACCAGTCTGGTCCTCGACCCGCAAATCACCGCCAGCTCCATAAGGAATTACTTGGCGTTGGTGGGCCTACTATACCTCCTGATCGGCACGTTTATCCTTTTCCGGCGCTGGACGGCCCGCAGATCCCGCCACTTTTACATCTTTTGCCTCGCCTCCTTTGTTCTTTACACCTTTGCCTACACCGGCAAGTTCAACCTGTTTGACTGGACAATATACTGGCTGAACGTCGTCGCGTGGGTCTTGCAACCCGCACTCTTCCTGCATTTCTGTTTGACATTTCCGGAGCGTTCCGCGCTGCTGCGCGGGCGCCGCTATCTGGTGCCTCTCCTCTATTTGCCCGGGGCCTTACTGGGGGCGATGCATGTCCTTGTGGCGATGAACATCCTGGTTCTCCCCTTGCCGCTTCTGCAGGCACGCTGGTTGCTGGACCGAATCGAATTGTTTTATCTGGGGGCGTACTTCCTGGCTGGCGCTTTGGCGCTGCACCACGCGTACGTTCGAGCCAGCGACCCGGTATTGAAGCACCAACTGAAATGGGTCACGCGCGGAACCTGGGTGGCGATTGTCCCCTTTGCCGCCCTTTACGCCCTGCCCTACTTCCTGGGTTTTGTCCCCAACGCCTGGATGAACGCGTCGGCGCTCTTCCTGGCTGTCCTGCCGGTCACATTTGGCTATGCTATTGTCCGTTACCGGCTGATGGATGTGGATATCATCTTCCGCCGCGGCATTTCCTACACCCTGGCCACGGCTGGCATTGTAGGTTTGTATTTCGCCCTCATCGCCTTATTCGCGGATTTCTTCCGTGCCACGTTTCCCCCCATCAACAGTCGCGGCGCCTGGGTGGTGGCCATTGTGCTCACCGCCGTCCTTTTTCAACCCGTCGTGAACTACATCCAGCAGTGGGTGGACCGCTTCTTCAATCGCGAGCGCTATGATTACCGCCGCACGCTGCTGGAGTTCGCGCGTGAGCTCACTTCGGAATTGCACGTCGATACGCTGCTCGAGCAGATTTCCGATCACCTGTCCGAAACCCTGGGCGTGGACCGGCTCGCCGTATTCCTGGCGGCAGAGCCGAACGGTTTCCGCTTGGTGCGCTCGCGCGGCATGAATTTTGCCGGCAAGATCGATGCGAGCTTCCTCGACCCGGCCCAACCCGCGCTGGCGAAAGGTTACCTTTTCTTTGACAGCGTCAAGCGGGCGTACGGCTTTTCTCCCGCCGCGCAGAAATCCATCGAACAACTCCGGCTGCACTATTACCTGCCTTTCAAAGTCAAGGAGCGCACGCTCGGTTACTTAGGATTGGGCAAAACGCGCGAAGGTGATTATCTCTCCAGCGAAGACATTGACCTCTTGCAAACGATCACCGGTTATGTTTCGATCGCCTTGGAGAACGCCCGCCTCTATGAATCTCTGGAGATGCGGGCGCACGATTACCAAGCCCTGCGCGATTTCAGCCAGAACATTATTGAATCCATCAACGCCGGGGTGCTGGCCTGCAACCTGGCAGGCGCCGTGGAGGCTTGGAATTCCGCCCTGGAGCGGCTCTATGGCCTCAGCCGGTCCGAGGCGCTGGGGAGAACCCTGGAAGCGATCTTCCCTCCTGCCCTCATGACCGAGTTGTCGCGAGTTTCCGATCCCCATCACACGCTCAACTTGTACAAATTCCGCCTGCGCAATGCGGAGGACCGCACTCTGATCGTGAACCTTTCGGTCGTGCCGCTGATCGGGAAGGAAAATCAGGTGATTGGACGATTGGTGATCTTCACCGACCTGACCGAGCGCGTGAACCTGGAAGACCAGTTGATGCAGGCCGAGAAGCTCTCATCCATCGGTCTGCTGGCGGCGGGCGTTGCCCACGAAGTGAATACGCCTCTCGCCGTCATCTCCTCCAACGCCCAGATGCTGATGCGGCAGATGGATCCCGACGACCCGCGCACGCGCACCCTGGATAAGATCATCACCCAGGCGTTCCGCGCTTCCGAGATTGCCAACAACCTTCTAAAGTTTTCGCGCGTGGGCGGCAGCGAATACTCGGACTTGGATGTCAATCGCGTGGTCAGCGAAAGCCTCTCCCTGGTTGAACCCATGCTGAAGGCCGCCAGGATTACCGTCAATTCCCAGTTGAAAGCATCGCTGCCCTCCGTTTACGGAAATCCCGGAAAACTCCAGCAAGTATTTATGAACTTGATCATGAACGCGCGCGATGCCATGCCCCGCGGCGGCGAACTGACCATTGCCACGGAGGCTGAGAACTCCTCCGTGCAGGTGGAGGTCTCTGACAACGGCGATGGAATCCCCGCCGATCACCTCAACAAGATTTTCGATCCTTTTTTTACCACGAAGGGTAGCAGCCGGGGCACGGGCTTGGGCCTGGCGGTGACCTATGGCATCATCCGGGAACATTCCGGAACCATCCAGGTGGACAGCGTGGTCGGTCGCGGAACGACCTTCCGGCTGGAATTTCCCGCAGTTAGGAAACCTGTAAATGTCAGCTAAAGGCTCCATCCTCGTTATTGACGACGAAACGGAAATTCGCGAAAGTCTCGAGCAACTCCTGAAGATCGAGGGATACAAGGCGGATTCCGCCGCGACCGGCGACGAAGGTCTGAAGCGGATTGAAGACGGCCTCTTCGACCTCGTGTTGCTCGACATCAATCTGCCGGACCGCAACGGTCTTGACTTGCTCCAGATCATCAAGCGTGAAAGCCCGGAGCTTGGCGTCATCATGATCACGGCCTATGCCTCCACGCAGATGGCTTTCCAGGCTTCCAAGCAAGGCGCGGACAGCTACGTTACCAAGCCGTGGGACAATGACAAGCTCTTGCTGGAGATCCGCAACGCGGTGGACAGGTCGCGGCTCCAGCTTGAAAACACTCAGCTCCGCCGCGCCCTCAAGCGCTATGACCTGCCCAACGTCGTCGGCAAGAGCGAGAAAATGCAAAAGGTGATGGACCTGATTACTCAGGTCGCGGCCAGCCGCGCCACGGTGTTGATTACCGGGGAAAGCGGCACGGGAAAGGAATTGGTGGCCAAGACCATCCACGCCACCAGCCCCCGCGCGGACCGGCCGTTTGTTCCCGTCAATTCCGGCTCCCTCCCCGTCGATTTGCTCGAAAGCACGCTTTTTGGACACGTCAAGGGCGCTTTCACTTCCGCCATCGCCACCAAGCGCGGGCTTTTCGAAGTCGCCAACCAAGGCACCATCTTCTTCGATGAGATCGGAACCGTGGGCGTGGAGACTCAGACCAAGCTGTTGCGTGTCATTCAGGAGCGCGAATTCATGCGGTTGGGCGGCACGGAAACCATCAAGGTGGACGTACGCATACTTGCTGCCACCAACGCCGACTTGCGCAAGATGGTGGTGGACGGCCGATTTCGCGAGGACCTGTTTTACCGCTTGAACGTCATCACCATCCCGTTGCCGCCGCTGCGGGAGCGCAAGGTAGACGTTCCCCCGTTGGCCGAACATTTTTTGCGGAAATTTTGCGCCGAAAATAGCCGCGCGGGCCTGCAGTTTACCCCCGAAGCCCTGAAGGTCATGATGGATTATGCCTGGCCGGGAAACGTCCGCGAGCTTGAAAACGCCGTCGAGCGGGCGGTGGTGCTGTCCTCGGGCGCTTCGCTGGGCACGGAACTTCTTCCCGAAGAAATGCTCCAGAATGGCACGCGCGAGACCGGAACGCTTCCTGCCGAAAACTTCGATGGGCGCTCGCTGTTTGAGATCATGGAAGGTTGCGAGCGCCGCATTATCCTCGATATGCTCGCACGCACCAACTGGAGCCAGACCGAAGCCGCCGATCGCTTTAAAATTCCCCTCTCCACCCTCAACCAGAAAATCAAACGCCTGCAAATTGACGTCAAACGCCGCCGCGAGGCGTAAGGGTCATCAGTTTTCAGTAAAAGCGCGAACGCCTTAAGTCCAATACGGTTCACTTAAGAGGTTTTGAGGAGATTATTCATCAAGTTGTTCCCGCTATTCCCCTCACCCACGGGGGCGAGGGCAGAAATCTTTAGTGGTCAGCTCCTTCTCCTTCTTCGGGCCGAGAGACCCTTGAACTCGAATTCCGAAATTAGGGAGCACTGTTCCGTTCTAATCCGTTAGATTGAAGTTGGTTAGACAAAATCTGAGGAGGAACAGAACAGTGCAACGAGAAATCACCGCGCTTTGGGGAGAAA
>JBEKQO010000187.1:0-15236 GCA_049519635.1 Terriglobia bacterium
TGGTGGCGTCCAGAGGCCATGAAATTTCCCCCAACGTCAAAGTGAAACGCCATGGGATCTGTTGAAATTCTTACATCACATAGTTTGAAAAAATTACTTGACATCCGTTTTTCGACTATGGTACTAACTCCGCACACAATTAAATGGGGCAAGGTTAGGTTGAGGTGGGAAGGCTTGACCTGCCCTTTTGACTAACCAACTTCTTTTAGAGAAAGTCTGAGCGGGATGCGGCAGCAGTAATTGTAGCAGTCCTGAACGTATTTGAGGGATCACCTCTGAGCGTCGGTAGGCGTTGGGTTATCAGGAATAAGGAGGTCAATAAGACAATGAACAAGAGATGCTCGAACTTTGGGCTGTTTCTCATAGTTGTATCCCTACTTCTTGCCCCGTCTTTAGTGAGGGCGCAGGGTTCAAACGCCTCTATCAGTGGTCAGATTACTGACCCTGATGCCGCTGGAGTACCGAACGCGCAAGTTCAGTTGCGGAGACTTGAGACGGGCGCGGTTTTGAAGTTCACCAGCGGTCTGGACGGCGTCTACTCATTTCAGGACCTGTTGCCGGGCCCCTACGAGCTTACCGTTGCGGCCTCGGGCTTCAGGACGTTCGTCCAGTCGGGAATCGAACTCCACCTTAACGAACTGGCGAAAGTTGACGTGAGCCTTCAACTTGGCGCCGCGGTGCAGAAGGTTGAGGTGACCGCCAACGCTTCCCCGCTGGATTTCGAGACTGCCGTCCAGAAGGGTACGATTACTCCCGAGACGCTTAACGCCCTGCCACTGGTTCTCAACGGGCAGACGCGCACCGTGGTATCGTTTATCACCGTGCTGCCGGGAGTCACATCGAGCGGCGGCGACAACCGCAATGGGTTCGACGCCCGCATCAACGGCGGTATGCAGGAGACCGACGAGGCCATACTTGACGGCGTTTCGATGATCGACGGCAGCGACAGCCAGGACGGCATCGGATTGGCAGTAACCGGCCATCCGGTCTCACCCGAGGCGGTTTCGGAATTCAGCGAAATCACTTCGAACTACCAGCCCCAATACGGCGCCACCCAGACAGGAATCTTCACGGCAGTGACCAAGTCGGGAACGAACCAGTTCCACGGGTCCTTGTACGAATTCAACCGGAATACCAACCTCAACGCGCGCGAATGGGGAATTCCTGACCGGCCGGAGAACATCCAGAACGACTTTGGCGGCAGTATTGGCGGTCCGCTCAAAATTCCTCATCTTGCATGGTCGGGACGTAAAAAGACATACTTCTTTGTGAATTACGAAGGGTTCCGGGAGCGGGGCGGAGCGACCTCACCCATCCTGAGCGTCCCCACCGCGCAGGAGAGGCAGGGCGACTTTAGCGATTGGGTCGATACCAATGGAAACCTTATCCCGATCTACGACCCTAACACCACGCAGGCGAACTCGAACTATAACTCAAGCCTGCCTGTGTCAGCCGCCAATCTTCCCTACCTTCGCAGTCAATTTATGGGTTGTAATGGCAACCAGCCGAACGTCATTTGTTCATCGGATCCCCGCTTGCAAAGTTCATTGGCGTCACAATGGTTGGGCCTTTTGCCCGCCCCTACTTTTTCGAACAAGATCCTGAACAACTACGTGGTTCCCATCCCGGTTCCTGCCACCGTCAACGGAGACACAACTCTTTCCGACGTGCGAGTCGATCATTACATTGGCGAAAAGGACCATGTGTCGGTGGAGGTCCATTACTATGGTTCATTCCTTAAGGCTCCGGCGCAGTTGCCGCCGGCTCTCGACTACGACAGCTACAGGTCTCCGAACTATAACTTTGCCAACCGATTGAATTTTGACCACACTTTCAAGCCCAACCTGCTCAATAACCTGAATATCGGTTACAACGACATCCTGAGCGATTCACGATGCACTGACGCGCCGTACGCGAGCAAGCTGCCTCAGATTCCCGGGGTGTTCGACCACAAAACACCTCCAGTGATAAGCTTCGATGACTTCACCGGGTTTGGCTGCAATGGCTACTTCAATCAAGATCGCCCTGCTTACCTGGTGAACGACCTATTGGCGTGGGTGAGAGGCAAACACACCTTTAAGTTCGGCGGCGAGTACCGCGCCGAGGAGATGAACAATACGCAGTATAACAACGACTCAGGGAGTTTTTACTTTAGCAATTTGAATACGGGACTCCTGGGCATTACCAGCGGGAATGCCGTCGCCAGCTTCTTGCTGGGCGACGTGGCCACTGGTAGCTCGACTTTCACAACCGTGGCTTCCAATTATCCTCGACAAAAGTATTTTGACATATTTTGGGGAGATACTTGGAAAGCGACATCGAAATTGACCGTTGACTACGGCCTACGGTATGACCTTTCACCACCGGCAGTGGACAAGTATGACAACCTGTCATTCTTTGACCCGGATGGCACAAATGCCGGCGCGGGCAACATCCTCGGCACCTTGGCCTTTTCTGGAACGAAGTGGGGTTCCGCCAGTTTCGGCCGGGCCGTTCCCGAGCAGACGTCATATCGAGGATTTGGGCCGCGGCTTGGCATTGCCTACGCCATCAGCCCCAAGACTGTAATTCGGACGGGCTACGGCATCTTTTACTCCCAACTGCTGTACTCCGGCTGGAACGGCGGTATCCTTGGGGGCCAGGATGGATTTAATAGCAATGCCTCCTTTTCAAGTTCGACGGGGGGCCTGACTCCCGCTTTCTCCTTGCAGAGCGGGCTGCCGCAGAATTTTCCCCTGCCCCCGTTTATCAGCTCGTCTTTCGACAACGGGCACAGCGTGGGCTTGTATCGCGACTTCACTTCCGGCCATCTCCCTTACACGCAGCAATGGAACTTGACCGTCGAACATCAGTTCACGAGCAATTTCTATGTTGACGCTTCTTATGTCGCCAACAAGGGAACCCATCTGGTCTCACAGACCGCACCCGCCAATGCCCTCAATCCCAGTTATCTATCGATGGGTGCGGCGCTCTACGACACGTTTCAGCCTGGGCAAACGACCTTGGATGGCGTATCAATACCGTACGCAGGTTGGGTGCAACAGATGAGCGGTTGTTCCCCCTCAGTGGCCCAGGCTCTGCTCCCTTATCCTCAGTATTGCGGGACTCTGGCGGCTTCTAACGAGGAAGCGGGTTCCACAAGCTTTAATTCGTTGCAGGTGAAGGCGGAGAGGCGTTTCTCCCACGGACTGTGGGTGCTCGGTTCCTACACCCTCGAGAAGTGGATCGCCAACACCTACGACCTGCAGGGTGTTAACCCTGGGGCCTTGGTCTCGCCCTACCAACGCACGCGCGATAAGGCATTGAGCCCCTGGGACACGCCTCAAACCCTCAACGTCTCGGTAGTGTACAGACTGCCGATTGGTCGGGGGCAGCGCTTTCTAGGAAACATCGGCGGACTAGCGGATCGGGTTGTGGGCGGATGGGAGGCGTCTACCGTTTTCCGGGCAAATTCCGGTATTCCATTTGAATTTACCTCGAGCGAGTGCAATGTTCCCTCCCAGTTTTCGTCCGCGTGTATCCCCGGCGTCATCTCTGGACAGAATCCCCTTGCTCAGAAACCGGGCGGGAGCTATAACCCGAACCAACCGTTATTCAACAAGAATGCGTTTGAAGGAGCCAATGGTTTTAACTTCTATAGCGGTCAGGGGGCCCCGATTTCGGGCTATCGAGGCTCGTCCTTCCACAACGAGGACTTGAACCTGACGAAGAAAGTGGCTTTGACCGAACGTATCAAGTTCCAAGTGGGCGTCCAGCTCTTTAACATGTGGAACTATCACTTCTTTACCTCATCGAACACGTGGGGTGTGGGCTCGGCCTTCACCACCGACTTGAACAGCCCCGTTTTTGGGTTACCAACTGGGAACGTGACCAGCCCTCGGAATATCCAACTGGGAGGCCGGCTTGAATTCTGAACCAACTCGCTAGGCTGAGCCTGGGGCCGTCTCGGTGGCCACGGGGGCTCCCTGTACCGCCCAAGTCGCAGCCAGGTTCAGGTTCGCAACAGGTCAACGGATCTCAGCACCAAAAGGTGGCGCTGTTTTGCGAAAAGCAGCGCCACCGATTTCAAGTCCCAATGCCCCCCGCGTTCCTGAACATGGATTTCTGCAATTCACTCTGAGCAATGATAGCCTTCCGACGCCGACGTGCCATTTATCAGTGCTGCCGCCCGAGCTTGTTGGACCGCGCGGACGCTTTCTTAGCCCGCAAGCGTCCCCACGGGTCTGGAAGGAAGGAGCTTCAGCACCGCCCTTCCGGCAGCCCCATCCAAGGATGGCGAGAAATGCGGGTTTACGGCAAAACTGTGCACATAAGAATCTTTGAGGAATTTTTTCATCAAGATTGTTCCCGAGAGCCCCCCTCACCCCCACGACCGGCAAAACGTGGGTGAGGGGATCGAATTGGGAAAGGTCAGCTTAAGTGAACAGCATCGTTCTTGGCCCGGATTCCTCACCACGGGTCTCGAAGGGCGGGGTTAAACAGGCTGCGGAAAAACTCGCTGGCACTTTCATTCTGAGGGCCACAGGCGACGGAAAATCTCGCACTGCTTTGAAAACAGTCAGAGCGAGATCCTTCGCTGCGCTCAGGATGACAGTCCGCAAGGTTTTTTTCGCAGCCTGTAAAGCCTCGCCAGCCCCGTCCAAGGGTAGTGAGAAATACGGGCTGATGGTCTTGACCCGTCTCGGGAAGGCATTTTCATGATCGTACGTACACCACTTCCGATTGTTGGACTGGATACCTTGCTGATATGTGTTGCGGCCATCGAAGGGCTGCTGATCGCGACGTGATAGGGAGAGGGTGACGGCATGCTGATTGACCTGAAAACGACCGCCGCCGGCGGCCTGAAGGCGGCATCCCGATTTCGCTGGAATGGGCCCCTTGGCGCGGCAACTTTGCTCATCCTTATGGTTGCCGGCGTGACGTTTCCGCAGGCCGACCCGGAGCGGACGGGGAAGATACTGGAAGCGGGCATTCTTCCTCCCGAAGTCGCAATCTATCAGTTGCGCGAGTATCTCATCAATCGTGTTGCCCCGCCGCCCGCCCCCACGGATTCCGCCGAATGGAGTGCGCAGTCAAAGCACCTGCGCGACCGCCTGCTGCGTGAGATAGCATTTCACGGCTGGCCCGCGGAGTGGGTCAATGCTCCTCCCAAGTTTGAGGAGGTGGGAGTTATTGAAACCGGCAAGGGCTACCGGATGCGCAAACTCCGCTATGAGGTTGTTCCTGGTTTTATGTCCACCGCTATTCTCTATGAGCCGGAGAAGCTCGTGGGGAGAGTCCCCGCCATCGTAAACGTCAACGGCCATGTGTTCGAGCCGGGTAAGGCAATTGAATACAAGCAGGAAAGGTGCATCAATTTCGCCAAGCGCGGGATTATGGCGTTGAACCTCGAATGGCTGGGAATGGGCGAGTTGGGCCAGCCGGAGAACGCGCATTGGTTTGCCCCCTTCCTTGACTTTGTGGGGACACATGAATTGGGGCTGTTTTATCTTGAAATGCGCCGCGGACTGGACTATCTCGATAACCACCCGAATGTCGATCGCGCCCGGCTGGGAATGACGGGCCTTTCCGGGGGCGGCTGGCAAACCATCATTCTAAGCGCTCTCGATGAGCGCGTATCGGTGTCCGTGCCGGTGGCCGGGTTTTCCTCGAATCGCACCCGGCTGGAGGTGAATCAGTTTGGCGACCTCGGTGACCCTGAGCAGTTTCCCACCGATATGTATGACGGCGTGGATCTCCCCCATCTCGTGGGGCTGCGAGCCCCGCGGCCGACGCTGCTGATCTACAACGCGGAAGATGACGCTTGCTTTCGGGCTTCACTGGTGAAGCCGCTCGTCTTTGATGCCCTCCGGCCCACCTTCAGGTTGTTTGGGAAGGAAGACGCTTTCGGCTGGCATGAAAACACAGATCCTTCAACGCACAACTATCAGCTCGATAATCGGCTCCAGGCCTATCGATTCTTTAGCAAATACTTCAATCTTCCCCTAATTGAGAGTGAGATCCCTTCTGCCGCCGAAATCAAGTCCGTCGACGAACTGCGAGTTGGCTTGCCGGAGAACAACCTGACCATTCTCGGCCTCGCCAGGAAGTTGGCAGCCGGGATCAGCCGCCCGCCGATTCCTGCTGATGACTCATCGCGCACAAGCTGGGCCATTTCGGAAAGGAAGAGCCTTCGGACGCTCGTTCGCTACAAGCCGGTCAGCGTGGCCAGCGCTTGGGCAGTCGGGATCACCAAAAATAAGGGTATAGAGTCCAAGTCTTACTTGTTCCATTTGAATAACGGCCTCAGCGCCACCGGTGTCTGGCTGAAGGCGATTGCAAGTCCGGACGATGCTCCGGTTACGATTGTGCTCAATGACCGAGGCAAAAAGGCATCCGGTGTAGAAGTTTCGGACCGCGTGAACCGCGGCGAGCAGGTGCTGGCTCTCGATTTGATGTTTACCGGTGAGGACTGGAAGCAGATCACGCAAGGGCCATTCTACGGTCCCATCGGCCCTTACCTCTACGCCCAGATCTTGCATGGGTTGGGTGATCGCCCCCTCGGCATGGAGGCAGCGCAGTTGATTGCCATCGCCCATTGGCTCCAGCAGCCGGGGCGCCCGCAGAGAATGCGCTTGGAAATCAGCGGAATGCGCAATCAGGTATCGGCGCTCGTTGCCTCCGCCCTGCAACCTGATCTGTTTTCTGTCCTCGTTGTTCACGAGGGGATCCTGAGTCTGGGATACATCCTGGAAGCGCCCGTAACCTTTCAGGAAGCGCCGGAGCTGTTCTGCCTCGACCTATACAAGCAGTTTGACTTGGACCGCCTTATGGTGCTGGCTGCACCGGCGAAAGTCACGGTTGAGAAATTTGTGGAGTCACCGAAGAAGTAATCATACCTTTGAGATCAGTTAATCGAAACAGCCGTCTTTGCGTAATTGGGGGTAGGTAAACATGGGCGGGCTCGCCAAGATAATCCAGCCATTGTCCTTTAGTTTTTCCCTGTTGATTCTCTGCCTCGGGTTTGGAGCTGCTCATGCGGCGGCCGGTTCCAGTCCTCAGACCGTCAACATTGTCGTTGCTGAAAAGGCCCCGCCTCAGGTGACGTATGGAGCGGGTGAGATCCGTCGTGTGCTGGAGCCGAAGGGGATTAGGGTGACCATGACGGCGCGCGGCTCAGGTAGCGACATCCAAGTGTATCTTGGAGTAAGGGGCAATTCGCACCTTACCGGATTCACGGGGAATCGTCAGTCTGTTCCTGACGGGCCGGAGTCTTATGCGATCTCCGTGGCTTCCCCGAAGACCATCGTTGTGGAAGGCAGTGACCCCACAGGTGCAATGTATGGCGCGCTCGACGTAGCCGAACAATTCGTGTGGGCCAAAGGCGATGACCTCGCCGCGCAGGTCAAGCCGGAACGCAAGTCGCCTTATTTGCAGCTTCGCGGCGTCAACATGTTTATCACGACGCAGGATATCGACGAGCCGGAGGGCGCGTTCTGGTCAGATGAGTACTGGACCGGCTATCTCGACATGATGGCTCACGATCGTTACAACCTGCTGGACATTCACGGGCCTTGTGACGCCGTAACCTTGACCTTCCCCAACGGGTTCTCCTATTTTGTCAGCCTCCCGGACTACCCCGAAGTCGGGGTGGGACCTGAGCGCGCGAAAAGGAATATGGACCGCCTCCAACAGGTCGTACGGATGGCGGCGGACCGCGGCATCAAAATCGCCTATATGAACTACGAGGCTCCTGCCCCGATTGGACCCTGGAAGACACGGCGTTGGATGATAGACGAACGATGGGTGCCGGTCCCACAGGACTTCCTGAATGGACCGCGCCTCGAGGATTACACGCGCAAGGCAGTGACCAGTTTTCTACAGCAGCTTCCCGATCTGTGGATGTTCGGTTTTCGCGTCGGCGAGTCGGGCCAACCGGAAGACTTCTACAAGAATACCTATCTTGCGGTTCTGGATAATTTTCCGAAAGAGTTGAATCTCTACGTGCGCACCTGGATTGCCTATCCCCACAAGGTGCGCGAGCTGGCCGCAAGCACGAAGCACCATCTTTATATCGAGCCCAAATACAATGGCGAACAACTGGGCTCGCCTTACCAGGCCGCGCTCGGCGGGCGCCAGTATCCGCCCAGCGGTTCTTACGAGGATTACACCAACTATCCGAGGGACTATTCCATCCTGTGGCAAATCCGTGCTCACGGAACGCACCGTGTGTTTTACTGGGGCTCACCGGATTTTGCCCGCCGCACGGTGAGGAGTTGCAAGTTCGGTGACGGTGTGGGGTTCTCCATGGAACCGATGGAGGCTTATTTGCCTGCTGCGGACTACCTTCACAATAATCCCAAGACCGATCATCATTTCTATAAGTGGATGTTCGAGCGGGAATGGGTCTGGCATCTGATTTGGGGGCGTGCAGCTTATGACCCCGATGTGCCAGACGAGGTTTTCGTGCATGAGTTTATCGACCACTTCGGGGCCCAGGCGGGACCGCTGGTCTTTAAGGCATTGACGGAAAGCAGCAGGATCGTGCCGTTTGTATATTCCTACCACAATGTGGGTTTGGACCACCAAGACTTCGCGCCTGAGTTCGAGACTGGCGACCACGCATTCGGCGCCCGGTCGCGCTTATGGCAAGGCACGCGACTCGCTCCTTACGGTGGCAATAATGATGACTTCCTGCGGGTAAACACGTTGGACCGGACGGCCATGGCCGATCCGGCGATTTACGTGGATGATCGCTTGCAGGGGTTGGCGAGTGGCAAGATGGGCCCCTTCGCTGCGGCCGATTACCTGGATTCGACAGCGATGCAGAGCGAAAAGGACCTTGAGGAGGCCGCGAGGCTCAATCCGAGTTCATCCAAGAACTTCGATTGTATGCGCATGGATATCCACGCTGTCGCCTGGCTTGGCCGCTACTACCGCGACCGCATCCTTTCGGCGACTCACCTGGAGTTCTACGAGCAGACTTTCCACCATCCCGAGCTCACCCAGGCTTATGAATACCTGCAACGGGCAGTGACGGATTGGGACCGTCTATCCGAGGTTACCGAGGCGCATTTCGGGTTCGTCCCCGAATATATACGCATGGGAGTGAAAGATTTTCGCTGGCGGGATGAGGGAAGAAGCCTGGGTGTGGACCTGGATCAACTCGATCAGCTTGAGGAGGTCTTTCGCCATCTCCCTGCCGCGGACGAGCGCCGCACCATCATTGGGCATGTACCCCCAGCGAAGATCAAGCCGGGCCAGCCCCTGACGGTAACCGCTACCTACGCAACCGCGTCGGAGCATGCTGAAGCGTCGCTCTTTTTCCGGAACTCGCGGGAGAGTGGCTATACCAAAATTCCCTTGAAACTGGAAAACCGTTTCGAGCGGACCTTTACGGGAGAAATACCCGCTGACAGAGTTTTGCCCGGCTACCTTGAGTACTACTTCGAGGCTGACGTTGGGCCGTTCGGGTCCTACGGTGGCACCATTGAGCATCGGCGCCCTTATCACGTTCTGGTGAATGGCAACGATTCCCCGCCGGTCATCTCTCCCGTGGCGCCGGCGGGCGGCGGGCGCGCCAATTCGATCTTGCTGACGGTACAGGTGCAAGCGAAGGCCCAGCTCAGCTCGGTACGCGTATATTACAAGCGGACTCCGGCCTATTACGAATGGGTCAGGATGGAAATGGAACCTCGCGGCGGTGCGAGCTACAGCGCCAATGTTCCCCTCACCTCCGAAGGTGTCCTCTACTATTTTGAGGCCATTGATGAAGACGGGAACGCGGCGAACTACCCGAATTTTTTGGAACGTACACCTTATCTCGTGGTCAATGCCTGGGACCCCGCGGAAAGCGCTGCAGGGTTGAAGGACCCAGGTCGGCAAACCACCACGAGGCAGGGCCAATAGGCAGTTGTACAAATTCAGGTTATTTTGTGCGTCGGGCCGTGGATCTCGTCGCAAGAGACATAACCCAGTCCGGCGGCGGTTTTCACAGCAGGAAGAATTTCCAGCAGGAGAGGATACTCGATTTATGTTCTGCATCCCTTTT
This sequence comes from Terriglobia bacterium, assembly GCA_049519635.1. Taxonomy (GTDB): domain Bacteria; phylum Acidobacteriota; class Terriglobia; order UBA7540; family UBA7540; genus Bog-366. The sequence goes on from JBEKQO010000187.1 coordinate 10,031, forward strand.
TCCGAAGGCGAAAAGCTGCGCTGCGCGGGTAACGAATACCTTATGCTATTGCCCCGCGATGTAACCGGTAGTTGCGAGGTGGTTCTCGAAAATGTCGCGGTGGGCGAAAGCACGCCCCCGAACGCGCATCCAACGTTCCAGCAGATTTACGTCGTGCTCTCCGGAGAAGGGGAGCTCACCATCGGGGATGAAACGCGAAGGGTTTCCGCGCCTGCCGTGGCCTTCATTCCCATAAACACCCTCCACCGGGTGATGAACACGGGCAAATCGGAATTACGGTATCTGTATGTCACGGTATGGCCGGAAGGTATTCCCTGGGGGGAGAAGGAGGGCGGGTGGAGAAGGGTCTATGCGGACATGATCCAGGAATACGCCGACCGAGGCTATCCTCCCGAACGCGCGCGGGGGTGAAGACTGCGGCAAGACTGACGCTGGGTCAGCGACCTTGCCAGACTGTCGTTGTTGGCGCGGATTTCTTATCACCGGTCTGGAAGGGCGGGGGCTTACTGGCTGCGAGAAAACACCCCTGGGCTGTCATCCTGAGCGGAGCGAAGGATCTCGCTCTGAATATTTTCAAGGCAATGCCAGATTCTTCGTCGCCTACGGCTCCTCAGAATGACAGTGCCGACCAGTTTTTCCGCAGCCTGTTTAGCGCCGCTGTTACCATGCTCTCCTGATAGATCTTATGCCCCGCGCTCCGATGTTAAAGGCGGATCGTCGGCCACACGGTTCGGTAAGCCACGCGTGGCCACGCTTTGAACTCAGTGGAGGTAGATGAACCCATGAAAATCGAAGACGTAAGGACCACCTGGCTATCGATCCCTCTAAAGCCCCCGCTGGCGGACTCAACGCACCGCCTCGACAGGATCGAGTGGATCCTCGTCGAAGTGCTGACAGACCAGGGTCTCGCCGGCCACTCCTGCATGTTGACGTTTGATTACGGCCCTGAACTGCTGAAGGGAATCGTCGATCACGAACTCCGGGCCGTCGCCATGGGCATGGACGCGCAGCTCATCGGAGCGGTCTGGGAGGCGTGCTGGAATCAGGTCGAGTACATCGGGCAGACCGGAGTCGCGGCCTGGGGCATCGCCGCCATTGATATTGCGCTTTGGGATATCCTGGGGAAAAGTCAGTGCTGCCCCGTCTACAAGCTCCTTGGCGCTTGCCGCGACTCCGTCCCCATCTATGGAAGCGGCGGCTGGCTATCCTACTCAACGGATCAACTCCTCGAGGAAGTGACCTCCTATGTGAAGCGGGGATTCAAGGCCGTCAAGATGAAGGTGGGGGGCAAGGATAAGGCGAGGGACATCGAGCGGGTCAAAGCCGTCCGGGAAGCCATTGGAACGGATGTCTTGTTGATGGTCGATGCCAATCAATCCTGGTCTCCCCATGAAGCGATCGAATTCAGTCGCAAGATTCGTGACTTTGACATCTTCTGGTTGGAGGAGCCGATTTCGAAGGACGATATTGATGGATATGCGCGCGTTGCTTCCAGCATTGATATGCCCATTGCCACCGGGGAACGTGAGTACTCGATGCGCGCGTTTCGAGAACTCCTTCAGCGTGGCGCTATCTCCATCGTCCAACCCGATGCCTTGCGGTTTGGAGGCATTTCGGGTTGCGTCAAGCTCGCCCACCTCGCGGAAGCCTATAACGCCCAGGTGGCGCCCCATTTCTATAAGGAGATTGATTTCCACTTGGTAGCCTCCGCTCGTAACGGAACGTTCATCGAGTATTTTCCCTGGCTCGATGACCTGCTGGTAAACCCCCTGAGAATCTCCTCCGGCATGGCAAAGGCGCCCTCCAATCCTGGTCTGGGCCTTGAGTTCAAGCCGGAAGCGATCCGCGAATACCAGGTCAAGTAAGCCTCGTCTCGTCTTCTGCCACGAGGCGAGCTACGACCCTTGGATGGAACTGCCCACCGGGGTAGACCTTTGCAATCAGTTTTTGCGGGGAATAACGGATGGGCGGAGATCTTCAATCAACACGGCCGTAAGGAACGAAACAGCTTCGTCGACATTGTTCAAAGCGGACCCCATCGCGCGTGGGTGCGGTGGAATTATCTCTACGTGAATAAGGATGATTATTCCCACCCCGCTTTGCGTGGCACGGAGGATTACATTGCAGAGCCATCAGTGATGACACGATCCTGCGTCGGCTGAAGCACTTGCCGCGGGAACCGGTCAGCTCGGAGGTGCGAGTGACGGGGGTCGATGAGTGGGCCTGGCGCAAAGGACAAATCTTCGGAACGATGCGGGGGGATTTAGAACGTGGCCGTGTGGTCGATGTGTTGGCGGAGAGCTCGGCGGACGCACCGGCGGCTTGGTTGACAGCGCACCCGGGGGTCACGACCATAAGCCGGGACCGGCACGGCCGTTATGCCGAAGGGGCCCGCCGGGCAGTCCCCGACGCCGCCCAGGTCGCCGATCGTTTTCACTTGGTTCGGAATCTGCGACAAGCGGTGGAAAGAGAGCTTGCCCTTCATCGGCGGGGGCCTGAGAGTTTCCTTGCCCAGCCGGACCATGCCCTCGGCGCAGCCGGAGGGAGAGAAGAACACGAAGCAGATCCGGGTTTGCTCCCCGGTCGTCGCGCACCGCCAAGAAGGAGTCGAACAGTGGCGCCAAGAGAAGCTCAAGCTGTTTCAAACGATCCAGCAAATGAAGGCGGCGGGGATGAAAGTGAGTGAGATCGCTGGGCACTTGGGGATCGATCGAAGGCGGATTGATAAATGGGTCCGGCTGGAGGAGTTCAGCAGCAGGACCGATCCCTGGAGCATTTCAATCGGGCTTTGGAACTAGACCCGCGGATGGTACCGGCTCACCTCGCCCGAGGCATTCTGCTTCGCCAGGAAGGCAAGATTTCACCCGCGCTGACTGATCTGAAGTTTGCCCTGAACCGACAGCCAGATCAATTCCGCGCTTGGGGCGAATTTGGCGAAGCCGCGCTCGCAGCAGGCCGAAGCTCCGAGGCCTTGCGGGCTTTTCAGAAAGCAGCGGCTCTTGCGCCACAGAACGCCGGGGTCCTTTGGCATTACGGCCATGCCTTGATGCGGGCGGGGCAAAAGGCGGCAGCAGGAGAGGTCTTGGCCAAAGAGAAGAGCCTGGGGAAAACGGAGGGAAGCCCTTCACACGCTTCCTTGGACATCCTCCGCTTAAATTCTCCCCGGCATACCCCGGTCAGCCTGACTGCGTTGCGGCACCTTGCAGCCGCCAATCCTGCCGACTGGCGCTTGAAATTCCGTTGGGGGGGAGGAGTTGCTGACGGAGGGAAAAGTGCCGGAAGCTCTGGAGGTTTTCGAGCAGATCAAGGGTTCCGCGCCCAACGGGATAGTTTTCGCCGAGTGCGGCAGAACGTTGCTTCACGCCGGGCAGTAGCATGCCGCACGGGAGTTCCTCGAAGAGGCGACCGAAGCTGAGCCCGTTAATACCCTCCCTCGCATAGACCTCATGGCAAGCGATAGGTGCTTCCATCAACGCACATTTCAGACACTACCAAAAATTGGGTTTTACCGGCGAAAGTGGAAGCGGTCGACTGTAATGACCAATGAGGATCGGCTTGCACATCATCTCACATCGGCATTCGACGCTCGATCCCGGGGTAGCTTGACTAGGGACGATCTGCAAGCCGTGCTTGATCTGAAGGGTCAGACGCTTTCGTTCAGTGTCGTGGATCACCTCCGATGGGACCTGACGCAGCTATTCGATATGGCAGTGGCAGAGGGGCATTGGCAAAGGAACCCGGCGTCGTTGTTATTCACGCCCAGAGAATGCAAGCGGGCTGTGGTACGGGTTATGACGGTAGAGGACGTGCGGCGGATGTTTCGTGTTTTGGAAGTGCGGGAGCGGCTAGTTGCGAAACTCGCGTTGCTCTCCGGGATGAGACCCGGTGAGCTTTTCGGCCTGAAGTGGTCGAGGCTTGTAGCCGATTACGCGGACATCCGGCAACGTATTTATCGGGGGGATGTGGACTCACCCAAATCGGTCCGGTGGGTGCGATTTGCGGCCCTGTCAGACGGGTTGCTCATGTCCATTGACCAATGGCGGGCAATTTCGCTCGACAGTAGTGCCGATGCGTGGGTCTTCCCCTCCGAAAGGTTTACGACGCCTTTGGCAAAAGATAATTGCTGGAGGCGGAGTTTCCTGCCCAAGCTCAAACCGCTCGGATTGGCTTGGGCGAACTTTCGAGTTATGCGCCGCACCCATAGCTCGCTGTAAAAAGAGTTGGAGGTTGACCCGCAGGTGCGGGCTGAGCAGATGGGGCACACCATTGATGTGAACGAGAACGTATACACGATCACATCACTCAGTCGCCGTAGGGATGCGGTAAACACGCTGGAAAAGGCAATTAGTGCTTAACGGACTCCTAATGGACTCTAACCGGAAGGGGTTCTCGTAACTGATGGAAAAGATGGAGCGGGAGATGGGACTCGAACCCACGACGTCCAGCTTGGGAAGCTGGCATTCTACCACTGAATTACTCCCGCTCGTGATTACAGATAATTATAACAAAAACAAAGACTTGATTGAAAACAAAAATAATTTCGATGTTCTTATACACATTCTACTGCTGAGTTTTCTTCCTGCTTTCATCGTTATTTGTTATTGAATGAATTTAGGCAACTTTGCCGCAGAACTATCTATCTATAAAATCTAAGTTGGTCCCCGCTCTCCGTAATGTCTGCACGAAAAATAGACAGTAGATTTGACAGTTTGTCAGCGTCAAGATGCACTTCATTTGGCCGAATCAGGACACCCCACATGGTCCCTGTTCAAGTAACCGCGACTGCCCATCTCCGGCTGGTCGAGGAGGAAGTATTTCGCTCTTCTCAGTGCAACTTGCGGCCTGCAGATTTCCGGCGTTGAAGGGCGTTCCTAATCCGCCGTTAGAGCTGAATTCGCCTCCGAGCGCTTACAGCGGTCGGGAGCAGCTTTCCGTATCCGACACCATGCTCAAAAGTGGTGGTTCAGCGGATTCGCCTTTATTCGTGGAGGCTAAACATCAGGATGGTACCTCGTCGGTCGATGAAAGGCTTTGGCGCTTGGCGGTGGCTGTGCACAACTGCGCCATTGATGGCCTTTCGAGGGGTGTACTTCGCCAAAACGCGATAATGATACATTCCCTGCAAAAAGAGCAGCCCAAAGACCGCAGTCTCGGCCCGTCGCTCCGGGCCTCGGTCTCTGGTTCGCGATGTCCTCACGCTGGTCAC
>JBEKQO010000188.1:0-15149 GCA_049519635.1 Terriglobia bacterium
GTCTGCTCCCGGTCGCGCTCGTCATAGAGGATGAGCGGATGTAAGTTTCCGTCCCCGGCGTGAAAAATATTGCCAATGTGCAGCTCGTACTTTTTCTCGACGCTTCCGATGAATTCCAGCATCTCCGGCAGCCGCGTGCGCGGGATGACGCCGTCTTGGACGTAATAGTTCGGAGTAATGCGACCCAGCGCGCCGAAAGCAGTCTTTCTCCCTTTCCATAGCAGGTCGCGTTCCTCCGCCGATTTCGCGCGCCGAACTTCGCGCGCCAGATTTTCCCGGCATACAGCCTCGATCTCATCCGCGTGGTCCTCCACGGCTTCCTTCAGGCCCTCAACCTCAATCAGCAGCACGGCAGCGCAATCCATGGGGTAACCGGCGTGCGTGGCTTCTTCCACGGCACGCAGCGTGAAGCCGTCCATCATCTCCAGGGCTGCGGGGGTGATCCCCCGCGCCGTGATGGCTGCCACCGTGCGCGTCGCGCCCACCACCTGATTGTAAATCGCGAGCAGCGTCTTTACCGCCTCGGGCTTGCGCGACAAACGCACGGTGGCTTCCGTAACGATGCCGAGCGTGCCCTCCGAACCCACAAAAACCCCGGTAAGATCGTATCCCGGGCGGTCCCAATGGCTGGCTCCGGTGTGTATCACCTCGCCATCGGGCAGCACCACTTCCAGCCCCAAAACGTGGTTCGTCGTAACTCCATAAGCCAAGGTGTGGGGGCCGCCGGAATTCTCCGCCAGGTTGCCGCCGATCGTGCAGGCCTTCTGACTGGAGGGATCGGGGGCATAATAATAACCCTCATCGGCAACGGCCAGCGAGAGGTCAAGGTTCACTACTCCGGGCTGCACCCGCGCGCGCTGGTTCTCCAAATCAATTTCCAGGATTTGCTTCATGCGGGAGAAAACCAGCAGGATGCCGCCCTCCGTGGCCACCGAACCGCCGCTTAAACCCGTGCCTGCCCCGCGCGCCACCAGGAGCAAATTGTGCCGCAGAGCCAATTTCACAATCTGCACAACGTGCTCGGTATTTCGGGGAAAAACAACGATGTCAGGTTGCCGCATGGAAGAAAGCGCGTCGTACTCGTAGAGCATCAGGTCTTCCCCGCGCCACAATACGCCGTCCTCGCCTACGATCCTGGCAAGCTCTTTGGATAGCCCGTTAGATTTCATACCGTTGCCTGAGGGAGCAGAACCGATGGGGAAAGAAGGATGACAACCCGGATCCAAACCGCCGGAAACGTCCTTGCGTCAGCCCCCCAAACCCTCTCGCGCAGTATATCTCCCCCCCTGCAAACGGTCAACGCACCCGTACGTTGGGAAGTGGGTCAATTTGATGTTGTAGCGGCGAGTTTAACTCGCCAAATGGCGGCGTAAAGCTGCCTCTACCTCAAATTGACCCACTACCACGCGTTGGGGGGGGAGAAAATGGGTGCATGACGCAAAAGTGAAAAGCGGACGTAGCGCGGGCGTCCCGCCCGCTGTGGCGGGAGAGTCCTGCTTCCGCCCTACAACTAAACTCGGAGCCACGTTAGCGGCAACATCCTGTGGCCCACGGTGAGCAGCCGTGGGATCGCGCCGCGCGAGCTAGGCCCAAGATGCATTACAAAGCGATGTTAATCATGGCCCCCGGAAGGGCGGGGCTTCAGCCCCGCCGTCGCAAGCTGGAGGGTTGAATGGGCCTTTAGGCCCTGAAGCCAGCTCGCTTCGGGGGCTAAACAGGCTGCGGAAAAACTGTCCTCGGCGTATGACCACCCCGGCGCGCGGCGCGCCCCCCCACCCGGCTCCCGGGGGGGGGTGGTGAAAACGCTCCCCGCCGCAGATGAGGAGGGGTGGCGCGCCGAGCGCCGGGGTGGTGCTGAAAGTGCCGGCGGCAGGGGCCAGATGATGACGCCTGCCTGCGCGGGCTTCCGGGAACCTCAGGTTAATCTGTCTAGAAGTGGCGCTTGGCTTCTATTCCTATCCGTAGGTTTTTAGTGTAGCCTCAATTGTTGCTTGCCAAAGACCAGCGTTGTTGGTATACTAGCGTAGAACTCTGGTAGAGGCAGCAGGCGGTAAGCTCGAAGCTGGAGGCTGAAACCGATCGCTGAAGGCTGGCCGCGTAAGGCTAAACGGGCGAGCAAAGAATTGCGGAGATGGCTTGAAATTCGACTATATTATTGAAAACTCATGGGGTTAGAGGTTTTCATCATGACTCATCACAAAATCAAGTCGGTGAAATCAAAGAGCTTAGTCACATCGAGCTCCGGGGGAGGGCGCAGGCAAAAAGATGTTAAAAATGAAGGATGGCCCGACTATATGCTTGAAAACACAGACCCGGAGTACAAAATGTCCATCGAATAACGCCGCTTTTTTGGACGGAAATACCTGCGTTATGCGGCTTTTCGGGCGACTTTATGATATACAAGGGGTTCGCGCTGATTCTTTTCGGCCGTAGGGGACGCACCGTTTTTCTCCTACGCATACTCCCACGGCGATGTCATGTCCTTATGGCCCTTTTATGGCAACGAGCGGGTCAAACGCAGTTCCCTTTTGAAGGAGGATTCTCATGCTCAATATTTCGCGGCGTAAATTTCTTGGTTCTGCCGTAGCCGCCGGCTTCTGCTCGCAAATGGCCTTCGCCAAGCAGGAGAGGCTGCGCATTGGGGTCACGGACTGGAACCTGCATCTGGGCGCCAGCCCGGAGGCGGTGCCGTTGGCAGCCAAACTCGGATTCGATGGGGTACAGATGTCTTTCGGGCGCAAACTCGTGGATGGCAAGATGCCCACGGACAATCCGGAAGTGATTGCCCGCTACCTCAGCCTTTCCCGGCAATATAAGATCCCCATCGACGGCACCTGCGTCGATATGCTGCATGACAATGGCCTGAAGAGCGACCCGCTGGGCCCCAAGTGGGTACTCGATTCCATTCGTCTGACCAAGGCCTTGGATACGAAGGTGCTTCTGCTGCCCTTCTTCGGCCGCTGGGCGCTCAAGACCAAGGAGGAGATGGACCACGTCGGCGATGCGCTGCGCGACCTGGGGGTGGAGGCAGCCAAGGCGGGAGTCATTCTGGGCCTTGAGGACATGATCTCCGCCGAGGACAACGTCCGCATCATGGAGCGGTCGCGGTCCGCAAGCGTGCTGGTTTATTACGACGTGGGGAACTCCACCGAGGCCGGGTTCGACCCGGAGAAGGAGATCCGCTGGCTCGGGAAAGACCGGATTTGCCAATTCCATCTTAAGGATAATCCGCACTACCTCGGTGAAGGGAATATTCAGTTTCCGCCCATCATGCGAGCCATTCGGGATATCCGCTTCTCGGGCTTCGCAAACTTGGAGACCGATTCGCACCCTGACCAATTAGAAGCGGACATGCGCAAGAATCTCGCGTACGTCCGTAACGTCATGGCGCAATCTTGACGCCTGGCCAAAAGTACCTGAGCCACGTCCAGAACAATCGGTCCGGCAAGGTCAGGTGAACACGCCCACGCTGCGGCCTTCGCCGTTCCATGATCTCGCGGCATCCAGAAACTCGACTCAGCGCAATTCTCTCGCTGGTGCGAGTTTAGGCTTTTCTGACAAGCTTTGGTGTGCCTGCTTCCGCCTGGCGCTGGCCCCGTGGGACCAGCGCCCGCAAGAGTAAGCGGACCCGATGCTTTTCCGTGCTCCGCTCAGCTTGATGGTGTTTTGTGGCGCCGGGAAGGGTCCCCAGCCTTCGTACCGCCCGGCCAGTGCATATCGACCGGGCCCTTTTCGCCGGTAAGTTCGCCCTTTTCCGCGTTCCAGAACACGCGCTGCTTTTCGTGGTAAGAGATATTGGCCATGTGGCACGCCACCGCCGTACCGCAGCCGAAGTCCACGTTTTCGATCGGCTGCTGACGTGTTTTGATGGCCTCGAACCAGTTGCGCATGTGGTCCTCGGTGCCCTCGGCGGTCTGCCGCATGGACTCGGGCTGGCGGTGCGGCTGCTTCTCATAGGTGCCAATATCCGCGGTCGGGTCGTCCTTGTGCGCGGCGATGAAAGGATCTTTGGTGTCCTTGGGCCAGGACTCCAACGGGTAGCCGAACCCCCACTCCTCGTCGTAAGGCTTGAGCTGCGCGGACTCCTCGGTGAGGACCACGGTGCCCTTGTCGCCCATAAAGCGCACAATCTCGCCGCCGTCCCAATTGGAGACCAGATTCGCCATCACCACCACCTGGAAGGCGCCGTAATCATAGAGCGTGTTGTGGATGTCGGGCACTTCACGGTCGCCGGTCCACTTGTAGATGCCGCCGTTCGCGACCGCGCTCAGGGGATGCTGGATGTTCATCAAGTAGTGAACACGCGAGAGCAGGTGAATGTACTCATCGCCGGCGATGCCCGTGCCGTAATCCCACCAGTTGCGGAACTGAAAGAAGCGCGCGGCGTCGAAAGGCCGCTGGGGCGCATTGCCCAGGTAACGCTCCCAGTCCACCGTCTGCGGCGTGGCATCGGGGGGCACGGGATACTTCCACGCGCCCACGGGATCAGGCCGGTAAATCTCGCACTGCACCATGAAGACCTTGCCAATGTCGCCCGCGTCCAGGCGCTGCTTGCCCCAAGCCGTGGACTGCATGCTAAGGCTCTGGCTGCCCACCTGCACCACGCGGCCGGTTTCTTTTGATACCTTCACCATTTCCAGCGCTTCGGGAATGGTGTGCGTCATGGGCTTTTCGCAGTAAACATCCTTGCCGGCTTTCATGGCCGCGACGGCAATCGGCTGGTGCCAGTGGTCGGAAGTGGCAATCAACACGGCGTCGATATCCTTGCGCTCGAGCACCTCGCGATACTCACGCGTCGTCGGCGTGTTGGCCTGGATCTCCTGGGCGCGGCGGAAGTGGCCGTCGTAAAGGTCACAGACCATGGCCACATTGGCGCCTACATTCAACAAGCTCTGCATGTCTTCGAGCCCGCGGATTCCGGCCCCGATCACGCCCACCGTGATCTTCTCGTTGGGCGACGCCACCCGGCCAATCGCCGGCGCCCCGAAACCCATGCTGGCCGCGGCCGCGCCCCCCACGGTACGCCCGATGAACTCGCGACGGGTAATTTCCTGCTTGGACATAATTCCTCCTTGCTATAGAAGTCAGAGTGCGACAAGGGATTCTAACACAGCGGTGGGTAGGCGGCATTCGTAATGGCAGAGGTTGTGGTTACGGCACAGGCGCGGAGCGAGATTCTTCGCGAAGTTCACCCGGCGCGGAGCGAACGGGCTCAGAATAACAGCGAAGGGCTGAGGATGACAGCACGGGAGGATTTCCCGCAGCCGGTGAAGCCCCGCCCTTCCGCCAGCCCCCCGGCGAACATGCAATCGTGGTGAGAAGTCCGAGCCGGGTGGCGGCTGGTAGGAGTCAGAATCAGGCTCCCGGGGCGGATTCCCTTGTGGTGCGACCGCCGGCGCAGCATCGTCTATACTACGGACAACGGTCGCGGCGTTCAAGTTGGCGCGTCCGGGGTGATTCGCGGCTACCGTTTGAAGGTCAGCGCCTCTCAAGAAGCTGACAAAGCACCTGGTCGGAGGTATTTATGAATCGACGGTTACTTGGGACAGGCCTTGTCCTCATGCTTGTTTCCCCATGGGCGGCGTCGGCTGAGCACAATCCCTTGTTGCCACGACCGCGAGAGGTTCAGTACGGAGCCAGGGTTCTTGCTCTGCGTGGGCTGGCGATACGCCTGGCGCCCGATGCCGGCCCGGAAGATCGCTTCACCGCCAGGGAACTGTCTTCGTCTCTGGCGATGATGGCGGGGACCCCGATTCCAGTTTCGGACAGCGGCGCCTCCGGGACTTCCATCATCTTGCGGCGAACCGGCGGCGTCGATCCACTGCCCATCCCGGGAGAAAGCGCCGGGCCCGATTCCCGCGAATCATTCTCAATAAAGGTGACGCCAACGGGCGCCGAGGTGCTGGGACGGTCCTCCGCCGCCGTGTATTACGGCGCACAGACATTGCTCCAACTCGTAGAGGGTGCCGGCGCGGAAGCCACGCTTCCGGAGGTCGAGATTCACGACTGGCCATCGCTCCCATATCGGGGAGTAATGGTAGACACCAGCCATGGACCCTTGCCGACGGAAGCGGAGGTGAAGCGCCACATCGATTTTTTGGCGCGCTGGAAGAACAATCAATACTACCTCTATTCGGAGGCGAGTATTGCCCTCGAAGGATATCCCATCCTGAGCCCCGACGCGCAATTCAGCCAGGACGAGGTACGCCGCATTGTTGCCTATGCGCGCGAGCGGCACATCGATGTGGTCCCTTGTATGGAGCTCTATGGCCACCTGCACGATCTATTCCGGGTGGAACGCTATGCCGATCTGGCGATTCTCCCTCACGGCATCGAGTTCGACCCGCGCAATCCGCAGGTCGCCGCATTGTTGGGCAATTGGGTGGAGCAGCTCACGGATTTGTTTCCGAGCCCGTTCTTCCACATCGGGTTCGATGAGACGCGGGAAGCGCCCGTGGTTGCGGCTACTGATAAGGTTACGGCGGCCACGCTGTATCTCGAGCAGTTTCGGCTCGTGTCCGGGCTGATGCAACGGCACGGCAAGACAATGCTGGTCTGGAGCGACATGTTTGCCCGCTACCCGGATCTGATCCCGCAGATTCCCTCCGGCACAATCGTGGTGCCGTGGGGGTATGATCGCACGGTTTATGAACCCTACTGGAAGCCCTTCGAGAATAGCCCCCTGCCGCGATTTATCGCTACAGGCGTAAGTATTTGGGACCAGGTTGCGCCCAATTTTGAGCGATCCTTCGACAACGTCGACACCTTTCTCTCCGCCGGCCGCCAACACGGGGTCTCCGGTCTGATCAATACTCTTTGGACAGACGACATCGCGGTTCTGATAAGGCCTGCTTTTCCCGGGATGGCGTATGGAGCCATCGCCGCATGGCAGGCCGATCCAGTGAACCGAAGGACTTTCTTTGCCGAATACACCTGGATCATGTATGGGGCGGCGGCGGCCGAGGTGGCGCCGGGGCTCGCGGCATTAAACCGCTCGGAAATCGAACTGGCCCGGGCGGTGGGCGGAGAACATCCGGAATGGGAAGAGACCTCTCGCTCATTATGGGACGACACCCTCACTCCCCCGCATCTGGCGCGGGCCGCTGCGCAGCGAGAGCATTTTCGACAGACCCGGCTACAGGCCGAAGACGCCGAAGAACACCTTTCCCATGCCCTCCGGCTGGGTGCAGATCCTTCCACTTTGTCAGATCTTCTCCTGGAAGCGCGGCTGCTCGATTACGTGGGGATGAAGAATATCTACGCCGCGGAAATGGCCAGTTTCTGGCTGGAACTAGGCCAGCATCCGGACCGCCGCAGACTGAATTTTTATATCAGCGGGGAGTCCAGCTCTCATGACCACAGCCGTATCGCGGACCTGATGGATTACAGCGGCGATCTGCAGCAGGCTTACCGCGCGGCATGGCTGGATTCGTATACTCCCTATCGCCTCGGCACGGTCATGGGCAAATGGAGTGCCGAGTTCCAGTATTGGTGGAGACTGCAAAGGCGCTTTCAGGATTTCGAGGCGGCCTTTCGTCAGGGCGACACGCTTCCACCTCTCGAATCGTTCAGCCCAGGCTATTGAGGCGGCGGTCGCGGGCGAGGAAATGCTGGGCCAGGTCATATAATGGATACCAACCTCGGAGGACGGGTTTCAAACTGCGCGGGATCTCCGCCCCCCCCTCCAGGCAAATTACCGGCAAAGGAGGTAGTGACTTACTTTGACCTGCCACGGCCATCCTGGCCGTGTCCCTTCACGGGCGGGACGTACGTGGCACCTCAAAATGAGTCACCACCGCAAAGGACATCATGCTTATGACAGCCACACGTAATCTCATTCTGGCGGCCATCTGCTTGGCCGGGCAAGTCGCCCCGTGCCTGGCATCATCTGACGCTGCCGCTTCGTTGATCTTCCCGACGCCCAGGGAAATCGCTGCCACAGGAAACGCATTCATCCTGGACAGCCAGGTTACGATTGCCGTGCCGTCCGCGGCGTCGGAGGAAGACCTGCTTCTGGCGCGCTTTTTGACGGATGAACTCGGCGACCGGTTCGCGCTGCACCTTAAAACCGAACCTGCCACTCGTCTGGACGCGGGGAAGCGGGTGATCCTCATGGGGTCAATCGCCAACCCGCTGGTGGCGGCCTATTGTGCGCAGAACCACATCGAAGTGAGTGCGCAAAACCCGGGCGCCGAAGGGTATGTCCTCCAGGTTTTCCCCCACGTCGTACTGGTCGCCGGCAGCGACGATCGAGGCGCCTTTTATGGCTTGCAGTCCCTCCGCCAGTTGGCTGCAAGGGAGAACGGCCAGTTGCAATTTCGCGGCGTGCGCATCCGCGATTGGCCTGACAAGCCCTTCCGCGGCGTCACCCTCTATCTTCCCGGACGCAACAACATCCCTTTCTTCAAACGTTTCATCCGCGATTTCATGGCTCTCTACAAGTTCAACACGCTGATTATGGAGATGAACGCCAGCATGCGGCTGGACAGTCATCCCGAGTTGAACTCCGGCTGGCTGGAATTCGCCCGAGACACCAACTATAGCCGGCGGAACTACCCTCCCGGCCCGCCGCACGAACTGGAACAGAATTCGTCCCATCAAGACACCGCTGACGGAGGCTTCCTCGAGAAGGCGGAAGTGGCTGACCTCGCGCGCTGGGTGCGACAGAATCATATCGAACTGGTTCCCGAGCTTCCTTCGTTCACCCACAGCTACTATCTCCTGGACATGCACAAGGAGCTTTCGGAAGTCCCCGGCGAGAAATGGCCGGACACCTACTGCCCTTCCAACCCGCGGAGTTACGAACTGCTGTTTGCAGTCTATGACGAATACATCGATCTCCTGAAGCCGAAGATGATTCACGCCGGCCACGACGAACTGTTTGCTCCGGTGGGCCTTTGCCCCCTGTGCGGGAACAAGGACATTGGCGAGAGATACGGTGAGGACGTCAGGAAGATTCACGACTACCTCGCGGCCAAAGGCATTCAACTTGCCATCTGGGGCGACATGCTGCTTCAGGGTGTCCGTGGCGTGGGCTTGCAGCAGAACCACACCGCCGACGGCTGGAAATACAACGCTCCCGGCGGCATGACGCGCGAGCAGGTGGAGCGGCTGATTCCCAAGGACACGCTGCTCTTCAACTGGTTTTGGGATGAAAAGAACGCCGAGCAGGACGAAGCTCAACTCGACCAGATGGGATTCAAGCAGATCTACGGAAACTTTACCCCCAGCATTAAGAATTACGAAAACCGCAGTAAGCGCTCCACTATCATTGGCGGGGCTCCGTCCGCCTGGTTCGCCACCAACGAAACCGGCTTCGGCAAGGACCTGATGGCAGACCTGCTCGGCTCCAGCAATATCCTCTGGAACGGGAAGGTCATCGACGGGAAAGAACTCTCCGCACTCATCCAGTCCATGCTGCCCGAAATCCGCATCCGGTTTCGGGGACTGCCGCCGCCCAGCCGTACCGAAACCTCACTCGCGGCGGTTAACCTTCAAACCAGCTTCAATATGGGGACCACCGAGCCGAAACTGGGAGTGGATCTCAGCGGCATGAAAACAGGTTCGGTCTCACTCGGCAATGTTTCGTTTGACCTCAGTGAGTCCGGAACAAAGAAGGCGATCCTGGTGGCCGCCGATGGCAAGGAAAGCAGCGGGTTGGCGCAAGAGGCGGACATCCCGGTGGGTGAGGACGCAACCAGCCTGATCTTCCTGCACGCCGCCGCCAAGCCCGCGACCAACAAGGAGTCTTTCCGTTTGATCTGGGACCCGGAGGACACCGCGGACATGCTCGGGTGGTACGAAGTGGTCTACGAAGACGGGTTCGTCACCACCATTCCCATCCGCTACGGTGTAAACATCACGGAGTGGAACTGGGAGAAGCGCGATTCGGCGCGCGACTATGCCTATGGCGCCGATGCCGTGCCCGTCGGCGGATCGGCTAGCAATCCCATCACGTTCTTTGCCTTCGAGTGGGTCAATCCGCGGCTGGGCAAGGTGATCAAGGAAGTCCGTTTGAAGGGTACGACGGGCTTCCGCGGCGGCGATCCTGACTTCGTCAATCACTTCGGCCCCGTGATTCCAAACAATGGCGTGATTCTGAAAGCCATCAGCGTCGTCAGGAAACGGCAATGAGTGCGCCCAGCCATGGATGGGCACCGGTGCTTAACAATTATTGGGCATGGCGGAAGAAATAAACTGATCCTGTAGCCGCCCCAAGGTCAAGAGGGGCGGGTAAGGGCGTTCGGCCTCTGCCGGTGGGGGCCCTGCACCACATTCCGCAGCGGCTTCCCCGCGGCCAGGCGATCTATGTTCTCAGCGATAAGTTTGAACCGATTCTCGCGTGTCCCCTGCATCCAACCGGAAACATGCGGCGTCATGATGATGTTATCCAATTTGTGAAAGGGAAAGCGCGAAGGAGCTTGCGGGCTCTCACTGGTCGGGTACTGATACCACACATCAATCGCCGCGCTTTGGATGCGGCGCGCATGCAAAGCCTGGTACAAGGCTTCCTCATCAATCACCGGACCGCGCGCCACATTGATGAGAGAGGCCGTCGGCTTCATTCCCGCAAATTCCTTTTTGCCCATCAGCCCTCGAGTCTGCTCATTCAGCGGACAAGCGAGCACAACATAGTCAGCATTCTTGAGGAGGAGGGAAAGCTGGCGCGGGGTTCCCCAGAATTCCACATTCCGGGGCTTCCGCGCGGGAGGATGGGCGCTGACCACCCAGAGCTTCATCCCGAAGGCGCGGGCCCGTGCTGCGACTTCCTTCCCAATCGTGCCATACCCGACCAAGCCCAAAACTTTTCCCTGAATCTCCGCGGCCGGAGGAATACCCCAAATCCAGCTTCCGTACCAAACATTGCAGCGGAAGAACGAGTCCATTTTCAGCAACTCGCGGCTGAGGGCCAGAACCATCATCATGACGTATTCGCCGATCGCGGGCCCGTGAAAGGATGCATTCGCCACGCTCGTTTTCGGGGAGAGAGCTTTCAGGGGGAAACCGTCCAAGCCTGCTCCCACCGCTTGCAGCAGCTTGAGCTGGTTTGCGGCGCGGGCCATAGGCTCAGTGATGAAACTGCCCACCACCACATCTGCGCCCACCAGTTCTCGAGGAGGGGTGAGATCCGTGGGAGGCTCCGGGAAGGCATAAAAGCGGCAGGGCGCGTGCACGTGCTCTTTGAGGAGTTGCTTACCGAGCGCCGCCTGGCGGCCCCAGAGGATGACGTTGAGTGGGCGATGTTTCTGTCGTTGTGCCATTAATCTGCCTCAGTGAATCAGTGGATAGTCAAGAGCACGATCGCGAGCCCGCATTTCCCGCCAAGCTTGTACGGGGCTGCCGGAAGGACGGGACTTCTGCCCCGCCCTTCCCATCGCGTGGTGAGAAATTCGGGCTCGCTATTTTCGATCCTTCAGTCGGAACATAAGTTTCAGTCCTGACCTGGTTTCCACTATGGCGCAAACTTGGCAATCGACCAAGCCATGCTTCAACCCCACTTCGCACACAATATTATGATTCAGGCCGGATGTGTTGCGAAAATTGAAGCGCGGACCGTGAGAGATGTCGAAACCCTGAACTGCCACGACAAGCGTGCAAGTAAATACTGCTATCCCCGCAGCAAAACGTTTTTCTATCGGTGCCGTGCCTGTTCCTTAACCGGTTCGTGCCCCCGCTGACGCCAGGCGAAGCGGGCGCTGTAAATATTGGGCTTTCGTTCCACCACATCGGCGACGAGTCCTCCGAGAACGGGTGCGAATTTGAAACCATGTCCACTTCCGCCGGTGGCAACGACTAATCCCGGCCGATCAGGAACATGATCAATGTAAAAATTCCCATCCCAGGCGTCACAATACAAACAAGTGCGACTGGAGACCAGAGGCGCCCCAGCCAGGCCCGGGAAAGTGCTTGCCAGGAAGGCGCGGCAGAGACCTTCTGCTTCCGGCGTGGTTTGGCGGGGGGCATCAGGCAGAACCTCGCGTCCCGGCCCATGGTTCGAGACTTTAACTATCCCATCCGGGGTGGCGGGAAACCCGTACCAGCCGGTCTTACTCATATCGGCGCCCCAAACCGGAAAGCGCTCGGGCAAGTAATCCGCGACATTGTCGGGACGGAAGTAAAAAATCGGCTGCGCTATGGGGCGCATGAATTCTGCGAGCTGGGGCAGCAGCGATGGAGACCATGGGCCGGCAGCCAGCACGACGTAATCAGCGTGAATTGACTCGCTCTGGTCGCTGACGACTCCACTGATCCTTGATCCGGTCTCCATCAATTGCTTCAACGACAGCCCGCTGCGGAGCAACACCCCTGCGGCTTGAGCGTCATGCACTAGGCGTTCCACCACCCTTCCACTTTCAGCCCAGCCGGCGCGCGGGTTGTAGTATCCGTCCTGATATTTTTGGGCGTTCCAGGCCGGATAGCGGGCCTTCAGAGCTTCCGGGTTCATACGCTCGGCATGGTGCCCTCGTTGCTTTAAGAGCTGGAAGCTTTCATACTCAAAGTCTCCCGCGCGCATCTCATTGGAAGTCAAGAAGAGGAATCCGTCCTGGTGATAGAGTTTCTCACCCCACTGAAGATTCCATTTATCCCAGCGTAACAGAGCCACTTCCATAAGCGTCATGTACAGATCATCCGATCCATAATCCATGCGCACAGCCTTGCTGATATCGGTCGAGGAAGCCACGGGGCGCGGCACCGGGCCGGGATCGATCAAGGTAACCTGGTGGCCCCGCTGGGCCAGCTCAAGCGCGGAAGAAGCTCCAAAAATGCCGGATCCAATCACGACAATCTCAAGTCCTGGTTTCGTCACGGACACGTTCCTTCCTTTTGGGGTACTGAAGCTTTGGATAAACCCTGCCTACCAACCCAAGCGTTACCGGCGGCCAACAATACTACCGGAAATGAGTTGGCGTAGAAAAGCGCTGGCCATGGCTCGCCTTCGTTAGGGGCTAGTGCGCCGCCTTCAGTTCATCATTGTAGGCGTGCCGCGCCCATCCCAAATAATGCGGATTCGCCCGATTCGCCTCGTCGAGTTTCTTCAGCATCTGTGGAAGCAGTTCGCCATAATCCGCCGTGCGCAGTGCGATCGCCATTCTCGCCAGCTCCCGGTCGCCCAACCCGTCGTAAGCCAGGGTGAGAAATTTCTGACTGTCCTTCTCTACCTCTTCGGCCTTTTGTTCGACGCCTTCTGCGTCCTCGGGGCTGCTCAGCTCATACATCATCAAGGTAACCCGCGGCACCGCCGACAGAAGCATCCTGCGTTCGCTGAGATCGCCCTTGAGAACTTTCTTCTGGATGTCCGCGTTCACTGTCATCCCGGCCGCCTCCGCCACTCCACGCACGGCGCGAAAAGCATCGGTGAGGCCGGGCAGGAATCGCAAATTCCCGGCGCCTTTATTTTCCGGCCGTTGTTGCGGCTCCACATCCAGGTGAATCCCGTCGAAGCGATCCGTGGGATGCTGCTGATTGAATTGCACAATTTCCCGGGCGTGACGCAGCAGCCTCTCTCTAGGTTCGCCCGGTTCGTCAGCGTCCACACTGGATAGCAGAGCTTCAACTCGAATGTTCGAGCCATGGAGCACGGTGATAAGGTGAGCAAGCTGGCTCTCCTCTGACGCCTCACTGTGCTCTGAAATTGCCACATAGACTTCGTTGATGTCCTCGGACTTGCAGAAGTCCCACACCGCCTCCGCGCCGCGCCGCGCTCCAAGGACGGTGGGGCTCTTCCAAATCCACAAGCCATGAACCAGAGAGGGCGCCGCGGCCGCGAGCGACGAGAGAGAGACTGCCCCGAGAAGGACTGGGCAGAGTATCCGCACACAAACGACGCGAATGTGCATCACGACAGCAAGGTTTCTTCGCAGGAACATCGTCGAAGGGTACCACGTATTCATTCTTGGCCCGCGCCCCCCGATGCTGTTCGCCTATGCTGACCGTTTCCAAGATTCGCCCCCCTCACTCCCCGCCTTGCGGTCCCCCCTCTCGCCTGGGAGAGGGATAGAAATCAAATTGTAGCCCTATCCCAGGGCAGAGGATGCCCTACGGAGGAGGGCAGGTGAGGGGTCCTTTTCAACCTCATCAGACTTTGTCGATGCCCTGGTAGCACAGATGCAAATGGGTGGGCTTCTCGCTACTTTCCCCAATCGCAGATTATTTCAGCGCCCGCTCGATAGCGGCTTCCGCCACGGGAGCCATGGCGGCGTAGCTACGATCGTTAGCATGAGCTCCATCGTCTGAGTAGCCTTCCTTCAGCATGCCCTTGCTGTCCACGGTTGCCGAGTAATAATCCGCAATCTCCGCATGTACCTCCGCAGCATAGCTACGCAGCCAGGTGTTGAGCTTGACGACGTCCGCGAGCGGGTGCTTTTCCGTCTGCTTGTGGGCGGTGTAGTCGCTGACCGGAAGGATCTGGCCGAGGATGACCTTGATGCCATTGGCATGCGCCAATTGGCACATGGCCCGGATGTTGTCTTCGATCATCTCGGCCGTTTCCGGGCCCGTGTTGCTGGAGATGTCGTTGATCCCCCCCAAGATGACTACCGCCGCAGGGTGAAGATTAATGACATCGGGATAGAACCGCACCAACATCTGGGGAGTGGTCTGTCCGGGAATGCCCCGGTTCAGATAGGGCTTGCCAGGGAAAAACTTGGCCAGGTCCCATGGCTCGGTGATGGCATCCCCGATGAAGACCACGCGCCGCTTCTCCTCAGGCTCCGCTTGGAGTTTCACATTATCCTCGTGGTAGTAGCTGATTTCGCCCCAATCCTGCGCCTGGTTGGCAACGGCCTGCGCCTTGTCCACGAGGGCCTGCGCTGCAATCGTGGGGCAGCACGCGGCGCCCCTAGGGCGATTAAATTCTGGCACAAGCTGCGCCTGCACCGGCGCAGCACCCCAGAGCCCTGCCATCATCGCGAAAAGTATCCACTGGTGAAGTTTCATCATGTCCTCCCGAAGAGAAATCTCCAGGCAAAATTTGCGGCCATACATTAGCAAGCGTAGCACGGAGCTGTTTTGAAGGTCCGGGGTTCATCTAGTGTGGTGTCCCGGATAAGATTTGACAATGGCATGTTGCAAGGACCCCCTCACCCCCGGGCCCCTCGGTCGCCACGGCCACCGAGGGGAGGATGGATTTTATTGCCCTCGCCCCTTTG
>JBEKQO010000189.1:0-15104 GCA_049519635.1 Terriglobia bacterium
TCTTTCACAAAAACCTCCCCGGAACTTCCCTTGGATCGATATTCCTTTGATGCTACCCGATGCTCCTCACCGCTGCCTTACATCGATACCGACGTGCCATTTTATCACGGAACGCCAAACACCCTGAGGGCATGAGCAGGGTTCCGTCAAAGTCGATTGGGTTGAAAGGGACCCCTCACCCACCGCCCTGCGGTCCCCCCTCTCCCCCTGGAGAGGGATAAAAATCAAAATCCCAACCCTCTCCCTTGGGGAGAGGGGGAACCGCAAGGCGGTGGGTGAGGGGTATCTTAGCGGATGACGCTTTCATGGCCATGGAGCTATGGGACGCCCGCGACTTTGATGGAACCCTGCCCACACCCGCATCCGCTACTCGGAGGCATCAGGAACAACAAGGTCAGCGAGCAGCGCCAGCACTTGCCGCTCGATCATGTCACGCACATTGCGGAAGGTTTCAATGTCCAGCGCGTAGGGGTCGAGGACATCCCACTCCACCTTACGGCCTTTGAATCCCGCGGGCACGGACCACTCGACTTCACTTCCCATGCCCACCACCACGTCCATTTCCCCCACCGCCACATCACGCAAACCCTTTGACCACTGCCCGTCCAGAGAAATCCCCTTTTCGCTCATCGCGGCGTAAGTGTCATTGACGATCGAGCCGAAAGGATGCGAGCCGGCGCTCGAAGCCTGCACCCTTCCCTTGCCAAAGTGATTTGCCCACGCCTCCGCCATTTGGCTTCGGCAAGAGTTGCCGATGCAGACAAACAGAATCTTCACAGGAGGATTGATGGGTTGAGTCATCGGGTCATGGGGCCATTTAGTGATATTGTGATTTGGTGATTTGGCCATTTAGCGATTGAATTGCAGGCGACTTGCCGCGTGCCCTCAACACGACTACGGAAGAAGATGAATGCATCGATGAATCGCCCAATCACTAAATCACCATATGATCTAATCACGCAGTTTCTTCAAAAAGTATTGGTGCACCGTCGGGTCGTCCGTAAGCTCAGGGTGAAACGTCCCCGCCAGGATGTTTCCCTGCTCCACCAGGACGGGCAAATTCCCGCAGCGGCCCAGCACCCGGACGCCATCTCCCACGCGGCGGATGATAGGCGCGCGGATGAAAACCATCTCCACGGGATGGTCGGCGAGATCGGGACACTCTCCCGCCTGCACGGAGCTGTCGATCTGGCGTCCGTAGGCGTTGCGCTCAATGGCAATGTCGATCAGACCCAGTCTCTCCTGCGGCGGGTTTAAAACTTCTTTCGCCAACAATATCGCGCCCGCGCAAGTGCCGTAAATCGGCTTCCCCTGGGCGGCGAATTCCTTGATCGCCGTACCGATGCCCTCCAGGGCGAAGAGTTTCAGCATCGTAGTGCTCTCTCCGCCAGGCATAATAAGCCCACTTACGGCATCGAGGTCCGCCGGGTGCTTCACCAGCATCCAAGGCGCCCCCAATCCGTCAAGCATTTTGGCGTGCATGGCAAAGTCGCCCTGAATTGCGAGAATTCCTACCGGTTTGTGGCCGTTGTTCATAAGGGCAGTGGATAGTGGTTAGTGGACAGTGGATAGCTGTCAGTTGTCCGTGGTCCGTGGTCAGTTGTCCGTTGTACGTTGTGCAAGAAGTAGTTGTTTTGCAATCTGGTGTGAGACGACATCGCCAGCAGCCGCCTCATCCAACGCTTTCGCGAGCTTCTTCTTCACGTAGAACTCATACATGATGTCGTCCCACGTCGCGTGATCGGGCAACAGATCGATCAACTTCCGCACCTCTCCTTTTGCTGCACCCATTTTAAACCTGTACATACTCGGTCGTCGAAGTGGGCTCGGGGAGGGGGTCGCCTTGTTCCCGCATGCTGGAGATATGAAGTTCCATGGCCTCGCGAATTAATTGTAGCGCCTCCTCACGTGTTTCCCCGACGACGGCGCAGCCGGGTAGATCAGGTGCGTAAGCACCGAAGCTGTTTCCGCCTTTTTCGATAACGACCAGGTATGTCATTGTTTCCGTCCTTTCAATCCAGCCTGCTTAAGGATGCTGGTAAGCGTACCCGGCGGCACGTCCAGGTTTGGCTTGCCGGCTACTGTCACGGTTCCAGGCTTAATCGAATGTCGGTACTGCCGATGACTGCCCGCCGTTCTAACCAACCTCCACCCGTCCTGTTCTATCATGCTAATCACATCTCGAAATTTCACATTTGCCTTCTGGCAGAGTCAGCAGGTGTAGCGCGGACCTGTTCTTTAGGTACGCGGCTCGTCCCCTATGGACAAGGAAAAGCCGCGGACCTAAAAAACAGGTCCGCGCTACCCTTCCTCTCTGACCAGCCTCATGTAGTAGCAGACAAGGGACCACGGACAACGGACTACGGACGGTTTTTTCACCACCCCCGCGTCTGCAACAACTCCTTAGGGTCCATCTTCTGTATGTCCAGGCCTTTCATGGCTTCGCCGACTTCGGCAGAGCATTCCGCCACGACGAGCGGCTCGTTATAGTGGGTGGTGGCGCGGACGATGGCCTTGGCGCGCTGCGCCGGGTCCGACGATTTGAAAATGCCCGAGCCCACGAACACCGCCTCGGCTCCAAGCTGCAGTACCAGTGACGCATCCGCCGGAGTGGCGATGCCACCCGCGGAAAAATTCGGCACCGGCAGCTTGCCGTTCTGGCTGACCCACTTCACCAAGTCATAGGGGGAACCGAGTTCCTTGGCCTTCGCCATCAATTCCTCTTCGCGCAAAGTGGTGAGTTGGCGAATCTGGCTGGTGATGGCGCGAATGTGGCGCACCGCCTCGACGATGTTGCCCGAACCCGCTTCTCCCTTGGTGCGGATCATCGCCGCACCTTCACCAATGCGCCGCAGGGCCTCGCCCAGATTGCGCGCACCGCACACAAACGGCACTTTGTAACCCCACTTGAGGATGTGATTTTCCTCGTCCGCCGGTGTCAGCACTTCACTCTCATCAATATAATCCACGCCCACGGCTTCCAGCACTTGCGCCTCGGCAAAGTGGCCGATGCGCGCTTTGGCCATTACCGGGATGGTCACCGTGCCCATTATCTCCTTGATGATCTTGATGGACGCCATGCGGGCCACGCCGCCTTCCTTGCGTATGTCCGCCGGCACGCGCTCCAGCGCCATGACGGCGCAGGCGCCCGCGTCCTCGGCAATCCTGGCCTGCTCAGCGGTGGTAACGTCCATGATCACGCCGCCCTTCAGCATTTCCGCCAAGCCTACTTTCAACTTCATTTGCTGATCATATTCCCACATTGGAACGCTCCTCGATTAACATTTAGTATTCAAAAGTCAAAACTTGAAGATCAGACCCGGCGATGATCAGTCCGTGCGCTTTCGACCTTCAACTTTCGACCTTCGACTCCCTTTCACACCAGCGCCACGCTCGCACTCACCGTGGAACTGGGTCTTCCCTTCCGCGCCCGGCGCATTTCCGCCTTCAGTAAATCGCCCAGGATGGCGGCGCCTTTCTCAATCTTATCATCGGCAAGAGCCGTGTAACACAAGCGCAGAGCGTTGTGCTTGGGATTTTGAAAATAGAAGTAGCGCGCCGGGGCGAAGATTACGCGCCGCTCGCGCGCCTTCACGAGGAGTTCCGCCGCATCCAGGAACACCGGCAATTCCACCCAAACCGACATGCCGCCATCCGGATAGACGACGTGAACTTCCGGGGGAAAATGCCGCTCGATGGCGCGCCGCAGCACAGCCTGTTTTTGGGCATAGACCCGGCAAGTCTTACGGATCCATTTATCCAGCCACCCGCGGGCGCCCAATTCCTGGACCACTGCCTGGCCAATCAAGTTGGTGTGCAAATCGGCGCGTTGCTTGGCCCACCATAGGCGCTCTATCACCGGACGCGAAGCCACCAGCCACCCCACGCGCAGACCGGGGAAGCCCACCTTGGAAAAACTGTTCAGATAGATCACCAGCCCCGCCGAGTCGAGGGCTTTGAGGGGAGGAATTTGCCGGCCGCGGTAACGCAACGCGCCGTAAACGTCGTCCTCGACAATGGGAACTTTAAAGCGCAGGGCAAGCTCCAGCAGCCGCTGCCGGGCCGCCAGCGGCATCGTGAAACCGGTGGGGTTCTGAAAAGTCGGGCTGCAAAATATCAATTTGACGCGGGTCTGCTCGAGCAGGGACTCCAGCGCGTTAAGGTCCATTCCCTCCGGCGTGACCGGAACCCCCATCAGCCGGATTCCCGGCGACTCGTAAACATTCCAGAGGCCGGTGTAGGTGGGATTCTCGCACACCACCGTTTCTCCGGGGGATATCAGCGCGCGGCGCAGCAGGTCCAGTGATTGCTGGCATCCGTGGGTCACCAGGATTTCATCGATCTCCACCGGAATGCCGTCGCGTTGAAGACGTGTTTGTAGATAAGCCTTGAGGGGCTGGTATCCGCCCGTGGAACCGTACTGCACCAAACGTCCGCCTTCGCGGCGCAGCACGGCATCCGCGGCACGGCGAACAAGGTCGGGAGACGTCAACTCTTCCGCGCCGTGGGCGGCGGCAAACGAAATGACTCCTTCTTCCAGGGAGCTCGCCATCAATCGCCCCAAGGAATCGTCGCGTGGCTCGTCGGGAAAGAAACTCTCCCAGAAAAGGTCGTGGGAGGGACGGCGCACCCGCCCGCGGGGAGCGCGCAGGGTCTGCCCCAGCGGGGTTACGAAAGTTCCGCGCCCCACCGACCCTTGAATCAGGCCTTCGGATTCAAGGTCAGCGTAAGCGTTGCCCACGGTAGTCCGATGGACTCCCAGTTGATGAGCAAGGCCGCGGCTGGGCTCCAAACGGTCGCCGGGTTTCAGTCCGCCGTTCAGAATGCGGTCGCGAAGTTGATCGCGAATCTGCCCATAGAGCGGTTTGCGTAAGCTGGAATCCAGCGTGACAAGCATTGTCTTTTAAGTCCCCTAGCCTGGCCTGATGACCAGTCCAATTTAGAATCAAAATGGAGAGCTGTAAAGAGCCAAGTAGGCCAAGTTTTGCATGGGCCAATTCCGCTAACCAGCGATCGGAGGATTCGCCCGTGTCGGGCCGCCCTGTTTCCCCGGCTGTCATCCTGAGCGAAGCGAAGGATCTCGCTCTGCCTGCTGGCTCAGGATAAACCGCCCGAAGGATCTCGTATTTCCATAAAATGCGCAGGGCGAGATTCTTTGCTTTGCTCGGCATGACAGCCCCAAAGGCAGGGGGACTCCCCCCCAAGTTTCGAATCTCGATTTTTAGCCTTGGTTAGGAATCGGGGCTTTGCTTCATGCGCGCGCGCAGGCGGTCACGCACGTCGGCGGGAGTGGAAGGGTTGCAGGCCACCAGGAACCACAAGGGCTCGTGGGAGTCTTCCGCCATGGCGAGCAGTATGGCGGCGGGCGTGCGCGGGTGGCGCGCCACATTTTCCCGCACGGCCGCGTAAGGATGTGACGCCAGATGTTCCAGCAATTCCGCCGGGGCTTGCGCGTGCTCGGTTAAAACGCGGGCGAGAAGGTAATCATCCGAGTGCAGGGCGGAGCCCATCTGCAAGAGCTTTGGGGATTTGGTTTGGGGATTGCGTGCCTGTTGAAACTTGCGGTCCCAGGCAGGATGGAAGCGGTTCAGGTCCTTTGTACGCACTTCGATCATTCTCTTGAGCTGGCGAATTTCCGCGAGCTTGCGCGCGCGCGGAAGTTCGGCCTGCTGAACCGAGCGGAGGACCTCCTGCAAATGGGCGCGTTCGCCGAAAACCACCTGGGAACCGCGATGAATCTTCTTGATGCGGAACTTGGTGCGAGTGTCTTCAGCCATCAAAGGCCTCCCAAAAGGAGTGACAAGTGACGAGTGATAAGTGACAAGCAACCGAAAGACGAAAAGCGAAACTCGAAACTCGCCGCGATTTTCGAGCTTCGACTTTCGGATTTCGGTCCTGCCGGCTCGTCACTCGTCGCGGCATTACTTGTCTCATCGTTCCTGAAGGAACGGATTCCTCTCGCGCTCCTCACCGATCGTCGTGGGCGAGCCGTGCCCGGGAAACACCGGCGTCTGATCGGGAAAAATGAGCAGCCGGTTGCGGATCGACCGCAGGATTTCGTCCATTGAGCCGCCCCAGAGGTCGGTGCGCCCAATGCTCCCTTGAAACAGCGTGTCGCCACTCAGAATTCGTTCGTTCTCGCCGGGCAGATGGAGGGAGAGGCTGCCGGGAGAATGCCCCGGCGTATGCAGAACTTCCAAACTCAGCGCGCCCCAACGCAGCGAGTCACCCTCTTTCAAAAACTGGTCCACGTCCGTCATTCCCGGCGCCGGGACACCCAGCCACTCCGCCTGCATCGCCAGGTTTTGATAGAGGGGGAAATCACTTTGGTGCATCAGCACCGCGGCTCCGGTAGCCTGCTTGAGCTTCTCGATTCCCCCCACATGATCGATATGCGCGTGAGTGGCGACAATGTACTTCACCCGCAGGTGATGCTTGGCCAGAATCTTCTGGACTTGCTCAATGTCGTCGCCGGGATCAATCACCACAGCTTCACCCGTGGACTCATCCCCCAGAATTGAACAATTACAGGCTAACATTCCCACCGGGATAATCTCGTGAATCATTGTCCCTCGCTCACCTTTCATAACGGATTTCGCCGCACGCCCTGAAGTTCCATAGTACTACTGAAATTCCGTGACCGCGACTTGCTTGCCCGATAAACCCATCCCCGGTGCTGGCATCGAAAGCAGGGACGAAGGCACCTTTCAATAGCAGTCGTTGACTTGGGCCGTGCGGGTTTCTATACTCGACTGGGGTTGTTTCAGGTCGAGTTCCGCTAATTCGCGACAGATTAAATCTCTTGGAACAAAGGAGTCACCATGGCCGCACTCAATAACGAAGCGATTCAACAAGGACTGGCAAAAGTGCAAGGATGGTCCTATCAGGGGAAGGAACTTCACAAAAAATACACGTTTAAGTCATTCTTGCCAGGCATCGAGTTTGTCAACAAAATCGCCCAGGCAGCCGAAAGCGCCGGGCACCATCCCGATATCACCATCAACTACAACGTGGTGGGCATTAGTCTTTCCACTCACAGCGAGGGCGGAGTGACCGGAAAGGACTTTGACCTGGCGGGCAAGATCGATCAGATCCATTCGGCGCTTTCTTAATCCCTTCCTTCGCCCAAGCCGAAATACCGGTAATGGTTGTGGGAATAATCGACGGTATTCATATCGTCATACGCCTTCGCGGGAAGTTTCCGATCCGTTATTGTGCGCAACTTCAATCTTGTGCTCGTGAGCGGAAAGCGCATAGAATCCACGCGCGTTTGAGAAAGAAATTATGTCGACGATCATGCAGTGGGTTCATTTGATGGCAGGGGTGGTGGGCCTGGGAGGAATGGGCTTCATGCTCCTCATCTTGATCCCCTCTTTGGGAGTCCTCAGCGCGGAGCAACGCGAAGCGCTCTCCAAGGCCGTGGCGGGACGATTTCGATGGGCAAGTTGGAGCGCCATAACGCTGCTGGTGGTCTCAGGTCTCTTCAACATTCGCCAATTCTATTGGCAGGTACCGTGGGGCCCGGCGTGGAAGTTTCTAACTCTTAAAATTGTCCTGTCTTTCGTCCTCTTTGGCATTGTCCTGGGACTCACCATCCCCTTCCGATTGTTCGAACCTCTGCGGGCCCGCCGGCGGATGCTGCTCCTCGTGGCCTTCATTCTGGGCGTAGTTGTGGTCCTGATTTCCGCCTACCTGCGGCGCGGTTGATCGCGCCGGCAACATTTCCCATCTCACCGCCCAATTCTCCCACGGCAATAATATCCTTACATCCCCAAAAGCGTTCTTTCCGTTCAGGTGGGGAATGATGAGGAAATAATTTAGAAACTACTTGCTGTGGAAAACCGCTTGTTTGAAGGAACCGCGCTGGTTTTCGATTTTCTTCTGGAGCAGGTTTATTGCTTGGATAAGTTGCTCGGGCCGAGGCGGGCACCCCGGCACGTAAACATCAACGGGAATGAACTGGTTGATGCCTTGCACAATGGCGTAGTTATTGAAGACACCGCCGGAGGTCGCGCAGGCGCCCATGGAAATGACCCACTTGGGCTCCGGCATCTGCGCATGGAGTTTTTGAATCACCGGAACCATCTTCTGGGCAACGCGGCCCGCAACAATCATCAAATCCGCCTGGCGTGGAGAAGCCCGGAAAACCTCCGCGCCAAATCGCGCCAGGTCAAAGCGCGAGGCGCCCGCCGACATCATCTCAATGGCGCAGCACGCCAGCCCAAAACTGAAGGGCCAAATCGAAGACCGGCGCGCCCAGTTCACTGCCCAGTCAAGCTTGGTGAAGATGAGGCCTTCATATCCGGATTGATCAGTTACAGTCGGAACGCCCATTGCGCTTATATTATGCCACGCGACGGTTCTCTCTTCAACCCCGACGTTTCTCTCTCTCTCGATGTATCGTGAGGGAGCAGGCTCCTCTTCCTTGCCCACTTAAGGGTGCAGCAGAATCTTGCCGAAGAATTCGCGGCTCTCCATCTTTTTCTGCGCGCCGGCCGCTTCTTGCAGGGGGAATTCGGAGTCGATCACCGCTCTCAATTTGCGTGGAGCGATGAACTTGAGGGCGTCAACAAGTTCCGCCTTGCCTCCCATGAACGAACCCAGAATCGTGCGCTGCCGGGCGAAAAGGCCCTGTCCATTCAGCTTGAGGTCCGCGCCGGTGGTCATGCCGCAGGTTACGAGCCGGCCGTAAGTTGCGAGGGAATCGAAGCAAGCCTCCCATACCGCCGCTCCCACGTGATCGACAACGACGTCGACGCCGCGCTTGTGGGTGAGGCGTTTTACTTCGTCTCCGATCGACTGGCGCGTGTGGTTGATCACTTCATCCGCGCCCAGCGCGCGAGCTTTTTCGAGCTTCCAATCCGCGCCCGCCGTGGCAATGACTCGCGCGTTCACGAGCTTGGCGATTTGAATCGCGGCGCTGCCCACGCCTGAGCCCGCGCCGATCACCAGCACCTCTTCGCCCGGCTTCAAACCTGCGCGCGTGAAAAGCATGTGCCAGGCGGTGAGAAAAACCAGCGGCACGGCGGCGGCTTCGTCGAAGCTGAGGTCGCCGGGAATGGGAAGCACGTTCATCTCCGGAGACTTCACTAACTCCGCGTAGCCGCCGTCGATGAACACGCCAAAAACTGTGAACTGGCGGCAGGCGCTGTCCAGCCCCTGGAAGCACATCTCACACTGGCCGCAACTGACCCCAGGGCACAGCAGCACGCGGTCGCCGGGCTTTATGCGCGTAACCAGCGACCCCACTTCCGCCACTTCGCCGGAAATATCTGCGCCCCCAATGTGCGGCATCGGAATGCGCCATCCCGGCACGCCGCCGCGCACCCAGACGTCCAGGTGATTCAGTGCACACGCCTTCACCTTTACCAGAACTTCATGGGCGAGAATCTTCGGGTCCGGCGCCTCCTCATACTTGAGAACCTCAGGACCGCCGTGTTGGTGAAATCGAATTGCCTTCATGGTGCGTTTCCTTCCCTCCTGGCCAGTTTTCTCGGCACGCCGTTTGAGTTCCAGTTCGGATTTTAACCTTAACCCGGCTGGGCCGGAAGCGACTTCCGGTATGTTTCCCCGCCTGCGCCCCATGTGCAGGGTTCCGTTAAAGTCCTATGGGCTTCGAAAAGACCCCTCACCTGCCCTCCTCCGTCGGGCACCCTCTCCCTTGGGGAGAGGGGGGACTTCGCGGGTGATGCCTGCATGGCCCTGGCCCGGACTTCTCACCACGTTTGGACGATGCCGGAAGGGCGGGGCTTCAGCCCCGCCGAAATCGTGGCTCCAACCCTTTGTCCGTCCCGCGCCCCTCCCAGCTTGCAGTCGCAAGCTGGGAGGGGCGCGGGACATGGGAATAATCAGAAAGGCCCTCTAGCGACGGGGCGGAAGCCCCGCCCTTCCGAAATCGTGGTGAGAAATGCGGGCTACAGGTATGCGACACCCGCGACTTTGACGGACCCCTGATCCCAGGTGGCAGTGGAGAGTGGTGTCATTTGCTGTGGCATGGCCATCTTGGCCGTGACCGTTCACGGGCGGGACGCCCGTGCCACTTCGAAATGACACCAAGGCCTGGCGGCGCGTTGACATTGCGGCACGCGGCGCATAATCTAGGATTCTTATATGGATATTTTTGAAGAAATCGTGCGGCTGCGAAAGGCGGGGCGCAAGGGCGCGCTGGCCACCATTGTCGAGGTACAGGGATCGATTCCCAGCCACGAGAGTTCCAAGATTCTGATTCGAGATGATGGCTCGTTTGCGGGCACGGTGGGCGGCGGCTGCGTGGAAGCTGAAGTGTGGTCGGTGGCACAGGAGGTGATGCGCGAGGAGAAGCCTCGGCGTTTGCACTTCAATCTGAACGCCAACCCCGAGTATGACAACGGACTGATCTGCGGCGGCTCGCTCGACATTTTCGTTGAGCCCATTCTGGCCACACCCACGGCGTTCATTCTCGGGGGCGGACACGTGGGCCTGTACGTAGCCAAAGTGGCGAAAATTGCGGGTTTTGACGTAGTGGTGGCCGACGACCGCGAAGCTTTCGCCAATAAGGAGCGCTTCCCGGAAGCCTCCGAAATTTACGCCGGGCCGTGGGAAGAATTATTTCCTAAGTTCAAAATTAACGACCACACCTACCTGGTGCTGGTCACGCGCGGCCACAAAGGCGACCTGGATTGTCTGCGCTGGGCCGTGACCACGCCGGCACGCTACGTCGGCATGATCGGCAGCAAGCGTAAGTTCATCGAGATAGGCAAAGTACTGGAGCGCGAAGGCGTGCCGGTGGAGCGGCTCGAACGCGTGCATTCGCCCGTCGGCCTCGATATCGGCGCCCTTACGCCGGAAGAAATCGCCGTGGCCATCGTCGCGGAGATGATCGCGGTGCGGCGCAACGTCGCCCCCAGCGTTCCCTCCCTAACCTATAAGCCAAAAGCCCAGCACACCATATGATCACAGGCCTGATTCTTGCCGCGGGAGAATCCCGGCGTATGGGGCGCGACAAGGCCCTGCTGATCTACCACGGGCAGAGCTTCCTTAAGGCCATTATTGATAATCTTGGCGCCGCCGGGATCGAGAAGGTCACGGTGGTGTTGGGCCATCATGCGGAAATCATCCAGCAGGCGGTGAACCTGGCGGCCGCGCGCGTGGTAGTCAATCACGATTACCAGCGGGGACAAACGTCTTCGCTGCAACTGGGCCTCGCGGCCGCGGCCGCGGACTCACCAGAAGCCGTCATCCTATGCCTTGTCGATCATCCCGCCATCTCCACTGAGGTTATCGGGAAACTGAGCGAGCGTTTCGAATTGACCCACCGGCCTGTCCTCATCCCTACCCATGAAGGCCAACGCGGCCACCCCATTGTCATCAGCCAGGAATTGTTTTCAGAGTTGCTGGCGCTCCCACCCGAAGAAGCCGCCAACACCATCATCCGCAAATATCGCGACGCGACACAATTTGTGGAAGTCGCGGACCCCGGCATCCTCATCGATGTGGACGACCCGGAGACTTATGAACGGTTGGTGGAAAGCAGTCGGCAGTAGGCAGAAGGCAGTTGGGAATGGGCAGTGGTTTGAAATCTGCGTAATCTGCGTAATCTGCGGATTAACTTCGCCAGTGCAGGGTTGTCGGCCCGGGAATGGGATGTTTCATCGGCTCGCCGGCGCGGCGCGATTCCTGGCAGGCGGCTTTGAGCGCAAAATACCATTTGGCGGGGCGGTCGGCGTCATCGATCAGCATGAGCGGAGGGCTGTGCAGCAATCCGCGCGCCTGCTTGACCATGGTCCGCGTGTCCTGGTCGATAAACCTGCGGCCGAAAAAGCGGAAAATCGAAACCAGGAAGGGGAGATGAAGAAAGATATTCCATGCCGCGCAGAAGTCGATGCGGCAATGAGTGCTCGTGACCGGCGTGACGGTGGTGCGGCTGGAAAACCAGTAATCGCCGCAGTGGATCTGCTCAAAGCGCATGTTGGGGAGCACGAATTCAATTTGCGTGGTGATGGGCTTGCCGTAAATGCCCAGCAGTTTGTAGGGGGCGCTGTTGGCAGAGGGCGCGTGGGCACGAATGCGGAAACCATTGGGGATCGGGTCGAAAGTCTTTTCCTTTTCCCGGATGCTCCGCCGGGTGCGCCACCACCACGCCTGGTGCACAAAGGGCCCGTGGGCGGGGTCCATCAATCCGATAATACCGTGATCCACGTGGCAGGGCAGATCGGCGGAGAGGTGGGTAAGTTTGTAGTGCTCACTGAAGACCGGCAGCCGTGGCGCGGGCGGCATCGGCTCGCCCGGAGCATCCGGGTTGGGAATGTAAACCCACAGGTAGCCGTCGTGCTCTTCCGCGGGAAACGCCTTGGCATAGATTTTTTCGGGTTTCACCTTGGAATCAGGCAGCAGCGAGGGGATTTCTCGGCATTGGCCGGAAATCGGCTCAAATTTCCATCCGTGATAGCAACACTCCAGCAGGTCGCCGTCGAAGGAGCCGTCGGAGAACGGCATGCCGCGGTGCGGGCAGGCATCGCGCATAGCAAAGGGCTGGCCTGTCGCCGTGCGGCCCACGACGAGGGGCAGGCTGAGCAGCATTGCGCCACGCAAATCGCGCCCGTAAATTTGCGAACTGCGCAGCGCCGGATACCAAAAACCGCGGAGAAAACCGTCATCTACAGCCTTTGGAATTGGTGTGATTGTGGCGCCCATGGAAAGAACTCCCCAAGTTCCCCTTGAGCGTACTACGGGCACCAGCTTCCGAGCAAGAAGTTCCGGGTTTCGGTAGTGTCCCAAATTAGGACACTACCGGGATTTAGAAAGGCCGTGGTCAGGATTGGTCGTCCGCTAAGAAAGCGCCAGGAATGCGTGAACGGCATCCTCACAAAACTCAAGGATACCGGATTGATGCTCCCTAAAAACCCTTTCGATATCCGTCGTGGGGCAATTGCCAAGGCGGATCCGGATGACCTTGGGTGGAAAACCGAGAACGAAACTTCTCTGATGGAAATCGGAATCCTTCGACACGATAATGAAGCCGTGATCACGGGCAAATTCCCAAACCACGGCATCATCTGCGTCGCGCAGACCAAGCAGCCGCACATGGGAAGAACCGGGGTAGACAGCCTCCAGTGTTCTCACCAAGCGGGGCGATAGGTTCTGGTCAAGGAGGAACTTCACGAAGGAAGCGTAACCAGTTTGCGTTCGCGGTCGGCTGCAAAGGCCAGACAGGCCTTAAGGTCTTCCGCCGTAAGGTCCGGGAAATCGGCCAGAATTTCCGCTTCGGTCATGCCCGAAGCCAGATAGTCGAGCACTTCGTAAACCGTGATGCGCATGCCGCGAATACAGGGTTTCCCCCCGCGCTTCCCGGGCTCGATCGTGATGTATTTCTGGTATTCCATAAACCTCACACTAGACCGTGAAGGGGGGAATGTCAAGCCGTGGGTGGCACCCAAAAGTATCGTGGTGTCCAAACCTGATGCCTCCCATGCAGAGCGCATCCCGATGCATCGGGGTGCTGCGTTAAGAAGCCAGAAGAGGCCACGGGTAGGACGTGGTACCAGAGATGTTGCCCGTGTTCGTGGGGCGCATACATACAAACCAATGTATGCGCCACCCGCGCTTCCGGCAACGACCTCTTGTAGTCTCCGGCACTGGCACATTTCTCTCGACATTCATAGCGTAGATTGATATACTACGGTGGTGATTCGGGCCATCGGCCCATCGGCTGAGCAGGGAGTTGGTTTTAGATGGCCCGATGATCCGATGATCCGATGGTCCGATCACGCGGCTCTCCAAGATCTGGAAGAAACAAAAGGGGCTCGTCGTTTAGAGTAAAAATGTCTGAAATCCATATCTCATTCAAATAAAGGAAGTTAGTTAAAAATTCGGCGAGAGGGGAGAAAAAAAGGGCGCGGCTCTCCATGATGTACAAGAAACAAAACGGGTTAGCAATGATTCGCGAAAACCTTACAGAAACCGATGTCATTGAAATTAAAGGCTTTAGCTGCTACTGCGATGGCGAGGGTCATGGAAAAAAAAGGGGTGAAAATCGAGGCGAAAATTCCGTAAGTTATTGAAAAAACATATAGAAAAAATGTCAGTTTTTCGCCTCTCCATGATATTCATGAAAACAAACAAGTTAAGCTACTCTCTCCAAGATGTTGATGAAAAAAAAGGAGTTAGTGGAAATCAAGGCGGAAGAGGAAAGAAGCAACCCTTCGACAAGTACGCGTGTCGAGGGGAGGGACTTCACCTTCCCACCTTCTCCCGCAGGGGCTATTCCTTCTATCCGTGGCCAGGGTTTCATGCACACGGCGGACGGGCGGCGGCTCGCGAATCCGCGGCAGTTCTTTCCTGCGGGTCGGCGCGTTCGTGATGCGGTCTTGACTCGTCACCCAATTTCAAGGTGTTCACGGTGGAGCAGAAAAGCAGGATCGGGACCCCCAAGAAAAGCCCATAAGCATTCATACCCATGGGGAGGTGCGGGTCCAACGCTGGAAAAGATTTGGCAGGCGGGAGGGAAGACGGTCCGCTTGTGCGCCCACGAAACATACATGGATTGTCAGTATTATGAGCGCCTGCAATATGCGGAGGACATCCGCATTGAAGCGCCGATCTCGCTCTACATGACGAATGACGACCGTCTGGTGAAAAACGCCATCGAGTGTTTCAATGCATCACGCACTCCGGAAGGGCTTACCCTGAGCCGCTACCTTGCGTTTCTGCCTCAATATATTGTGCCGTTTTCCCTTTTCTGGATCGATATGATGCATGACATGGGGTGGTACCACGGCGATGCAGATTTCCTGCGCTCCTATCTCCTCAATATGCGCGGCGTACTGAGTTGGTTCCAGCCGATGCTGAACTCCTCGGGGCTAGTCGCCAAGGGCATAGTAATCGTCGTGAGTCCCGCCACGCCGGGCACTTTGACGGTATAAGGCCTCTCGAAGGAGTGCAACCCCTGACTTCCCGAAGTCCCTTTCGAGGCCCCGAACGCCGTTTCCGGATTGTTTCCGTGTGGCCGTTTATTAGCGGCCAATTCTGTGAATCACACCCTTAAAAGGTCAGAGGCGAGAAGCTGTATTCTCTTCCAGTTGGATTTTTCTCTTCAGGAGGAAGGAGCTCTGCTTCCGGCTCTGATC
>JBEKQO010000190.1:0-15000 GCA_049519635.1 Terriglobia bacterium
CCAGGCGACCGCTGAGTATTTTGGCATCCTGCCTCCGGCCTCTTGGATGCCTCAACTCCCCGCCGCCTTCAGCGGACAGATCACGTGCTAATTGAACCGGACAGATGACATACTAACGACAATGTATGAGAGTTCATGTTGACTGGCCTCAGTGTTGGGAATAGGATGTGCACCAACATATGACGATTAACATTTTGCTTCTCTCCCCAGTTGCTTTCCACCTTCATCCTCGAGGTTGTCCTCATGTTTACCAGAACCTGCAAGTTGGCGTTGTGTCTCAGCTTGTCGCTGGGTGCGCGTGCGGCAGATTTGGCCACCGCGCCTTCTGAGGATTTGCTCAAAGTCTATGCGCAGCTTCGCTCCCTGCATGGAAGCACGCAGTGGGCGGTCACGGAAAATGTGGCGTGGGGACGTGATGCCGCCACGTTCACGCTTCAGGATGGCCACCTAACCTTTGCCGAGCCGGTAGGCGGCCGCGTCCTCGCCGCATATTTTGAAGGCCAAGGGTCGATTGAAATGCAAGCTCCCACCCCCGCCTTGCAACGCCAACTGGCGCGCTTCACTGGCGGACCGGCGCTGGAGGATGACTTCAAGCAAGCCGTCTTCTTCTTCACGGATGATTCTGCCAGCCAGTTGCAGAACTTGATGAGATTAAGCGCGGGGGCCAATGCGGACCTGGCGACGAAGGCGTTCGGGGCTACCGAGAAGAAATATGCAGAGAGCTTCAATGGCTGGTGGAGCAACGAGCGGAAGGGCAATTTTCAAATGCACAACCTGGCCGCGCGCATGCTGGCCGACCTGACGGATCCCTCCAGCAAGGGCTTCTTCCTGGCGGATTTCAAGGGCCATCACCACGGCGACCTGATTTATCTGATCAGTTGGAATCGCGATTCCTTGCTGTTGCCGTACCTCGCGAACGATGAAGAGGTGATGTTGATACACTACAATCGTGACGAGTACTTCGAATGGTGGGCAGGCTTTCACCGGACGGAGGAGTATGCACACACGGCTTGGCCGGAACACCGGACTTTGCTCGCCCATTGCCGCCAGGAGAATATTGATGCCGAGATCGCCAAGGATAATCGGCTTTCCGCGATGGCTTCCATGGAAATCGAGGCGCCCGGCGGCACGGCACGCGTCTTGCCGCTCAGCCTCGAAGGCGTGCTCAGAATCTCCTCCATCCAGGATGCGCAGGGCAAGAAGCTGTCATTCATTCAGGAGGCCCGCGAATTGGACAGCGACCCTTGGATCATCCTGCCGGAGCCGGCGGGGCCGGGAAAGGTCTACAACGTCAAGATCGCCTATGAAGAGGACTCGACACCCGACAGCCGAATTGTGTATCACCAAGGGGCGGGGCTCTTCTATGTGACGGCGCGCGATAGCTGGTTCCCGAG
This sequence comes from Terriglobia bacterium, assembly GCA_049519635.1. Classification (GTDB taxonomy): domain Bacteria; phylum Acidobacteriota; class Terriglobia; order UBA7540; family UBA7540; genus Bog-366. Next base: position 1,395 of record JBEKQO010000190.1, read on the forward strand.
CTTCGGCGCTTTCGACGACCGTGCCCGGTACACGCTGCATTTTCTTTCTCCCAAGAGGTTCACGTTCCTGGGAACGGGCCGCCTGGTGAAGTCGACAAAGGGTAAGGAAGGATTGGCTACCGACTGGGATTCGGACGTTCCCTTGAGTGTCGTGGGGTTCAACTATGGTGATTTCGCGGAGAAAAGTCAGTCGGACCCCAGCCTGACCGTGACGGCTTACGGAGGGCGCGAAGTCCCTGATGAGTTGGCACCGGCCAAGAACAGCCCGCTGGGGGGTGGGATTAACACCTCCTCGATGTTGGGATATGCCGCCGGAGTTAGTTACCAAGCGCTCAAGCTTTACCAATACTATTTTGGGCCGCTTCCCTTCAAAACAATTTCGGTTACCGAGCAGCCCGTCATGGGGTATGGGCAGAGCTGGCCGACACTCATTTTTCTGCCCTACGATTCTCTTTTGGACAGTACGACCCGTCATTTCTTTGGATTTCAGGTGTCAGCGGAGGAAGCAGAGTTTTACAACGTCGTCGCGATCCATGAAATGGCGCATCAGTGGTGGGGGCACTTGGTGGGTTGGAAAACCTACCGCGACCAATGGTTGTCAGAAGGCTTTGCCGAGTTTTCCGCGAGCCTCTATGTGAACAAGGCTCATACGGAAAAAATCCGCTCCTATTGGGATCTCAAACGCCGATTCCTTCTCTCCAAGAATTCGGTTGGGCACCGCCCCGTCGATGTAGGGCCGCTCTACCTCAATGGTCAATTGAACGCCCGGCTGGAACCCCAAAACTCCTACATGATTTACGCCAAGGGCGCTTACGTCCTGGAAATGATACGACTTCTTATGGAGGATTCGCGGCAACGCGACCCCGATCAGCATTTCATCGATATGATGCATGACTTCGTAGCGACTTATGCCAATCGCAATGCCTCCACGGCCGACTTCCAACACATCGTGGAGAAACACATGGGCGAGCCGATGGATTGGTTCTTCAACGAGTACGTTTATGGGACGGAGATCCCCACTTATGACTTCCAGTACACCATCAAGCCCGCCCCCGGCGGCAAATCCATCCTGCAATGCTCTCTAACTCAATCGAGAGTATCGGACCAGTTCCAAATGCGCGTGCCTGTGTATTTGGCTATGGGCAAGGGTATACAGCGAAGGGGCTTTATCCATGTCAAGGGGTCAACGACCGTTCCCGTCGAGATTCCCCTTTCGGCACGTCCTGACCGGATTTCGATCGACGAGTACCACGATGTTCTCGCGATCGAGCACCAATAGCGGGTTCTTTCTTAGTTCATTCACGAGGGGAATGGCGGCAAATAGCGCCGACCCGCAGGCGAGGTACGCGAGCCTGCCTGGTAGCACGGCCGCCCCATCTGCGGGTGGAAGCCTTGAAATTTGAGACCTAAAATGCTCGGCGACAGTCCAGCCCGCGCGCGCGGGCCTGTCCGACCCGTCAACATAAAATCTTCAGACCCAACTCTTGCGCTGGCCTCGCGTGCTTCAGCTTTCCATCTTTGGCTGCTGTCCTAATTTGAATGTAGCGCCGCCATCTTGGCGGCTTAATGCCGGCTGGAAACCGGCGCTTCATCTGAAATTAGGACAGTACCCATCTTTGCGCGATCTGGACTTTCCTCCGCGCCGGCAGCAGACTATTAGGTGAATCAACCCAAGGAGGGAAATACATGACTCGAGAAGAAGCAACGGAAGCGATTCTGCGGGCCAAGCAGGAACACCGGCTCACGTTTGAAGAAATTGCTCGCGCCGTCGGCCGGCACAAGGTTTGGACCGCCGCCGCCCTGTTGGGTCAAGCGACGATGACCCGGGAAGAGGCCGAGCGGGCCATCGCCTGCCTGGGGTTGCAGGGGAACGTTGCGGAGGCCCTGCAAACCATCCCCATGAAAGGCTCCCTGGATGCCACCGTCCCCGTCGATCCTCTGATCTACCGCTTCCATGAGATTACTCAAGTTTACGGGACCACAATCAAAGCTCTGATCCATGAGATGTTCGGAGACGGCATCATGAGCGCAATCGACTTCACTTTGGACATTGAGCGCGTCCCGGACCCCCAAGGTGACTGGGTGAAAGTCACGTACAACGGAAAGTTCCTGCCTTACAAAAAGTGGTAACGGACGCGGGGTAGGGGCTGTAAAAAATAATTCCTTTGCTGCCGAGGCGCTGAGATGCGGAACCATGGCCCTTCGCTTTCAAGCTTCGCACCACTGCGGTGAGGCTGGCATGGCAAGCTTCAGGAAACTTTTTGGCCACACTCCGGACAGAATTTGGTTCCCGCCTCAAACTTCGTTCCACATCGCGGGCACTCATTCTTGGGATGGAGAGGTTTACCGCACTCGGGGCAAAACTTGGCGCTCTGAGTGCGAGCGCCGCAACTGGGGCAGACTGCGGAGGCTTCGGAAGTCAGGTCCAGGTCCTCGGTCAAGTCCTGCTGGTGAACCTTATCCTGGATCTGCTGTGCGGTGGCTTGCGCCTGGGCCGCGGCGATTTCAGTTTCGACATCGGGCGCGCACTCATAGCAAAGGCCGCGCTTCGGGTTCCAGCACATGGCGAGGCAAGCCCACTTGGCGCATTTGGGACACTGGCGGAAATTCGGTTTCGCTTCCTCCACGGCTCCTTGAAAAGCCTTGTCGTGGCCGGCCCCCTGCACGGCGCGCTCGATTTCATAAGCGCCAGCGCTGGCACGGCCAAAAACGCCTCCGAACAGATCGCTGGCGGCACGCAGCGCGGTGCCCGCGTAACCCGTCATGGAAGGCTTAAAGGCCGTCATAAATCCGTTACCGCAGCGGTCGCAAAAAAACTCGAACTGATATCCCTTGTCAGTTGAGTGGTCGGTATGGTTCTTGGTGAACTGAATCAAGGCCATAAAAAATCTCCGTTATACACGTCTGGGGGTGGAACTTCTATTTTCCAGCGGCTGAGGGATTGTAATTCCATTAACGGGAGGATTCAAGACCCGCATCTGCAAAGCCATGCCCATTCACATGCCCATTCAACGCTTGTGTTCCTCCGCTATCGGGTGTATATGTCGAGCGAAAAGCTCTTCACATCGCATGGAAACGGAACAGTAAATTATGGACTCGACACCGCCCGTCGCGGTTCTATCACCTTACCCGAGCCGGCGTGGCTGGCTTATCGCTTTTGGGGTTATCGAGATTCTGATTGGCTGCGCATTCGTGCTCATGATTCTGTTTTCTGCGTTTGCATTCTTCGGGCTGGTGGCGGCCAAAATGCCTTCGGGTGCAATGTCCTCGGGCCCCATCTCCCGGCCCGCCCTCATGGCATTCGTGGGCCTTCAATACGGGCTCATGGCTGCCGTGTTCTTTACGGGCGGGATTGGTTCGATCCGATGCAAGAATTGGGCCCGCATTTTGATGTTGGTGGTCAGTGGTTTGTGGTTGGCTTGCGGTCTTCTGGGCACGCTCATGATGGCGTTCATTTTCCCTGCCATCATGAAACACCAGCCCGGCAATATCCCGCCAGGGCTGGAGCACGCCATCGTGGCGGTAATGATCGCTGTCATGACCGTCTTGATGGTTTTACTGCCCGCGATATTCCTGTTTTTCTATTCGCGCAAGAGCGTCAGAGCAACGTGCCTCGCACTGGTGCGGGCTCAAGTCGCGACGCCCGGGACGGCAGGATCTCCCGCCTCGGGACTCCCAGTTCCTCTGGCGATCCTGGGAGTGTGGGAGGGCCTCGGTGCTCTCTCAGTTCTTGCAACTCTGTTCATCCGGGTGGCCGTGGTGTTTGGTGTCGTCCTGCATGGCGTGGCGGCTTTTCTCGTTATCCTGACGTACTCTGCTCTGAGTGGTTACGCGGCTTGGGCCATCTTGCGGCAAAAGCTTATCGGCTGGCAAATCGCCCTGTTTACCGCAGGCTTTTGGACAATCTCCATGGTGGCTTCCTTCGTCCGCATCCCCGACCAACTGCAAATGTTAAAGGAAATAGGTTACAGCGACCAGGCTCTTCGCATTTACGAACAGTTCCCTCAGTTCTCGCTTATCATTCGTGTAGGAACGGCTGTGATGATGACAGCGCTTCTCGTCTTCCTTCTTTATACGAGGAAGTATTTCCCCGCGGGAGAGCGGGCATAGATTCGTTCCGTCGCGCCGATGCCCGGTATTCACTTTCAAATCCATGGGTTCTCATGGAGTGGCCAATGTACGCGGCCAATCGCGGGTACCTCGATCGTATGCGGATTGACCGTGGGCCTTTCCCCACGACCACACTCCCCCGGTCGGGGTGGGGCGCCCGCCACTAAGATCGGCGGACTTCCAGCCTCGGGCACACCGTGGCGACCATTTGCCTTGAAGGGGGCCTCCACGAAGAACATCATGTCACGGGGTGTCCACCAGACCTTCCCGCCCCTTCCTTCTTCGCATGGGTAAGGAATCCGGATTCGCCCCAATGGGGATTAATGCAGGCCAAGGAAGGCGTAGCGAAGAATAAAGAGTCCGGTGAGGACCCAGATCAGGGGACTGACTTCACGCCGTTTGCCGGTGGCGAGCTTTAGAAAGGTAAAGGAGATTAGACCGAGGCTGAGGCCGGTGGCAATGCTGAAGGTCAGAGGCGTGGCGACCAGGGTAAGGAAGGCAGGGAAGGCATCGGTGAAGTCGTTCCAGCGGACTCTGGCCACAGCACCGCACATGAGGGAGCCGACAATGATGAGGGCGGGGGCGGTGGCGAAAGAGGGGATGGAGGCGATGACGGGAGCGCAAAACATGGCGGCGAAAAAAAACCCGGCAATCACGAGGTTGCCGAGGCCCGTGCGGGCGCCCGCCGCCACGCCCGCGGCGCTCTCAATGTAGCTGGTGACGGTGGAGGTGCCCGTCAATGATCCCATGATCGTGCCGAGGGCATCGGCCAGCAGAGCGCGGCTGGCGCGCGGAAGTTTGCCGTTGCGCATAAAGCCGCCTTCTTCGCACACACCGATCAGGGTTCCCACGTTGTCAAAGAGATCGACGAAGAAGAAGATGAAAATCAGGTCGCCAAGGCCAAATTTGGCCGCCGCGCGCAGGTCCAGCTTAAGGAAAGTGCCGCCGGGGTGGGGGAGGGAAAAGAGATGCGCGGGCCAGTGGGTGAGGCCGGCCGGGATTCCCGCCAAAGCCGTGGCGGCAATGCCCAGAAGGATGGCGCTGCCCACGCGCCGGGCCATGAGGCTGGCGATCACTAGCAGGCCCACCGCGGCCAGGATGACTTGCGGGTCGGAGACTCGGCCCAAGGCCACAAACGTGGCGGGATGGGCGACGATGATTTTGGCGTTGCGGAAGCCGATGAACGCAATGAAAAGGCCGATGCCCGCGGCCGTGCCGTACTTCAGGCAGTCGGGAATGCCATTCACAATCATCTCACGGACGTTGGTGAGGGTGAGTAAAAGGAAGAGCATGCCGGAGATGAAGACCACTCCGAGCGCCGTCTGCCAGGGAATTCCCCGCCCCATGACAATGGAATAGGTGAAGTAGGCATTCAGCGACATGCCGGGCGCCAGCGCGATGGGATAGTTGGCCCAGATTCCCATGACCAGCGTGGCGAGCGCGGCGGAAATGCACGTGGCGAACAGAACCCCTTCCACGGGCATGCCGGCTTCGGAAAGGATGCGCGGGTTGACCACCACCACATAGGCCATGGTTGTGAAGGTGGTCAGGCCCGCCAGCAGTTCGCGGCGGATCGTGGTGTCGTTTTCCTTAAGGTGAAAGATGCGCTGAAGCAGAAGGCGTTTCTCCTTGATGAGGATGGGCCACTATAGGCGGGGAGAGTGTTTTCGTCAACGGAAACCGCCCGGCCCCGGAGGGGCCAACCGTGGGGAGCCGCAGGTTTTAACCTGCGGATCGCCGAACCCCATGGATTCTCCAACCCCAACGGGGTTGACCCCAGGAAAGGTCGGCCCCTCCAGGGCCGGATTCCTCCCTCGCCTGCGGTTTCCGTAGGTTTCACCTACGGCTACTCACGGTGTCCCGCTTCGCGGGAAGGAAGGCGCGAAACATCAGGTGGATTATTCTAGCTTCTATGGGGCGCAGGGGTGGGGTGGCGCGCAGGAAGGCAGTGCGCAAGGAAGCCTGGTATGAAAATGCTCCCCTCCTCAGTTGAGGAGGGGGTAGGGGGTGGTGCTGATTGCGACTTGATGTTTTCGACTTCAGGAGATAACCACCCCGGCGCTCAGCGCGCCACCCCTCCTGAATCAGGAGGGGAGTTATTTTCATCATTCATGGCGAGCGAAGGCTCATGAGCGTCTGTGCGGTTTGACAGGTGGGTGAATGAAATAAGTCGTTCTTGGAATTAGGATGGTGCCGCAACTTGACGCAATCAGGATGGTGTCGATATGCAGACCCTGGACGTTTTCGCAAGAGGCATGAATGGCCCTCTCGAGGCACACGCGAGCACCTTGCACTTAAACTAGACTTACGGTTGGGTAGTGGTGTCATTGGAGAGTGGCACGGCGCTCCCGCCCGTGACCGGACACGGCCAAGATGGCCGTGCTACAGCAAATGACACCACTACGCGTGCGCGTAACCCCTGGTCTGCTGAGCATAGCCATTTCCAGTCAGAATTCGTCCCCCACGAGCGAGGACGATTGTGAAAAGGTTGGCGGAATGGGCGCATTGCGCTTGCAATTCCCTTGACGGTTCCCTTATCGTACGCCATGCACGCTCCGACACAATCTGACACTGCAAACAATCTCCCTCCCACCGCGCGAGCCACCGAGAGCGATGCCCCCACGTCGGGCTATGGCTTGCGGCGGGGGGTTTTATCGCCTATGGAGACGCTGGCGCAATCCGTCTCTACCATGGCGCCCACCACCACCCCGGCCGCCACCATCCCGCTGGTTTGCGCCTTGGCCGGCAATGCCACATGGCTTGCTTACGTGCTGGCCATGGCAGCCGTTCTGTTGGTGGCCTGGTGCATAGGGCGCTACGCGCGCTACTCGGCCTCGCCCGGATCGCTGTATACCTACGCCGCCATGACGCTTCCTCCCTGGCTCGCAGCCACCGTTGCCTGGAGCCTGTTGCTGGCTTACGTCGCTACGGGCTCCAGCGTGATTGGCGGCTTTTATCACTACGCCAACCTGCTGCTCCAGCACGGCGCCGGGCACGCGGCCTCGGCGGTGGCTCTGGCCACCCTCGTCACCGGTGTTTCCATCTGGATCGCCTACCGTGACGTGAAGATCTCCGCCCGCCTGATGTTGTGGGTGGAAGCCTCGTCCGTTTTGGTGATCGTTACGCTCGTGGTACTACTGCTGGTGCGCCATGGGATGCACTGGGACTGGGACCAACTGCGCTTGCACGGCTCGACCGGCAGCGGCCTGCGTCTGGGCCTGGTGATGGCGCTTTTTAGCTTCTGCGGCTTCGAAAGCGCGACGACAATGGGCTCCGAGGCGCGCAATCCCTTGCAAACGATTCCGCGTGCGGTGGTGCTAACCGCCATCCTGGGTGGCGCCTTTTTCACGGTGTGCGCCTACGCCGAAGTGCTGGGCTTCCACACCGTGGGACAGGATCTCGGCACGAATCCCGCCCCCATGCACGTTTTGGCTGACCTCAGCGGCGTGCCGGTTTTTGGACTGCTGATCGACGTGGGGGCGTTGGTGAGCTTGTTCGCCGGAACCCTGGCCTGCATTACCGCGGCTGCGCGCGTGCTGTTGTTGATGGCGCACCACGGCCTGGCTCACCCGTCGCTTGGCGCCACGCACGTCCGCAACGAGACTCCCAGCCACGCAGTGATGGTTACGGGACTTGCCGCCTTGCTTCCCGTGGCTGTGCTCGCGGCTCGCGGAGCAAGTGGACTGGATGTGTACGGCTGGCTGGGTTCACTGGCCACGTACGGGTTCATTGTGGCTTACGCTTTGGTTTGTTTCGCTCTGCCGCGCTACTTACGCCGGCATGGAGTGTTCCAACCCAGCGCAGCGATTATCCCCGCACTGGCTTGTGCTGCCATGCTGCTCGCGCTGGTGGGAAATTTTTATCCTGTACCCGAAGGGAACTACGGGAAGTTGCCTTACATTTACTTGGCGTATTTGGCGGCGGGACTCGCGTGGTTCATCCTGCGCGGCCGCAAAGCGCAGCAGATGTAGCGCGTCTGTTTTGGTCCGCGGCTCGTCCCCTACGGGCAAGGAAATTCCGCGGACCTTCAAAACAGGTCCGCGCCACACTTACTTTTCCCATTGAAATTTAAGGACATTGCAGGTCTCGCGCGAGATCACAATCGCCCGGACTCCCCCAAGGGTCTAACCTGAATTTCTCACCACGGGTCCGGAAGGGCGGGGCTTTAGTCCCGCCGTTACAGGTCCTTTCTGGTTTTTCTTGTGTCCCGCGCCCCGCACAGCTTGCCGCCGCAAGCTCTGCGGGGCGCGGGACACACGGAGGGAGGGAGCCGCGATTTCGGCGGGGCTGAAGCCCCGCCCTTCCGGCAGCCCGATCCCAGCGTGGTGAGAAATACGAGCTACGGACGTTCGATAGAAATAATTAATCCCACTCATTAAAACTATGCGCTGGTCTTTCCCCCGGGATTGGAATACTTTCTATGGCACCCAGCGATTCCAATTTGCAGCCGGAAAAATAGCAGGACCTTCGGATAACCTAATATCGAATAAGGAGGACACTAGATGACCATTCCGCGCGGGAGAAACCGAGCGCTTGAAACCATCGGACTATCCTGTTGTTGTTGCCTTGCGTTAGCTGTCATGATGTTTATCGCTTCCACGCCCTCGGCGCTGGCCCAGCAAACTCTGGGAGGAATCAGGGGCACAGTGGTCGACCAGAGCGGGGCACTTGTGCCGGATACGGTGGTAACCGTTGTCGGCGATGAAACCCGACTGACGCGATCCAAGAAATCGAACGCAGAAGGCGAATACGAAATCCCAAACCTGCCCATCGGTACCTACACGCTTACCTTCACTCATAATGGATTCCTTACCGACTCGGTTCCGTCAATCCTAGTGCAGGCCAATCGCACCGCCACGGTTAACGTCACGCTGAAAGTCGGGCAGGTCAGCACAACGGTCACAGTCGAGGATAAGTCGCCGTTGATGAATGCCGTCGATACCACGAACGGCTACGTTCTTGACAAGGCCCAGATTCAGTCAATCCCCCTGCCCACGGGAAGTTTTACGGGGCTCGCCATCCTATCTCCCGGAGTCAATGCGGAACTTCCCAGCGGCAGCGGCGCCAACGCCGGTTTGGGCAACCAGCCGATCTGGGCCAATGGCCAGCGCGACACCAGCAACAGTTTTCTGTTAAATGGAGTGGACGCCAGCAATCTTTTCAACGGCAAGAGCACCAGCCAGGTGGGCTCTGCCCGGGTGGTAAACAATACCGGGGTCGCCTTGGTGACCAGCACGGGTATCGGCGTCATTCAGACCACGGCATCCCCTTATCTGGCTATTGGTGAGGCGTTGCCCACCCCCGCACCGGAAACGATTGAGGAAGTTCGCGTGAATACCTCGATGTATGACGCCCAGCAAGGATCGACCAGCGGCGCGCACATCGACATGAGTACGGCTTCCGGCACGAATAAAGAGCACGGCAGCCTTTACATCCACCACGGAACCAACTGGCTGAACGCCTCGCCCTATTTCTTCAATGCCGACCCGACGGTTCCGGAAGACCAGAAGGTACCGGCGCTTCATCGCGAAGTGCTGGGCGGAGCCTTGGGCGGAGCCCTGATTAAAGACAAGCTTTTCGGCTATGTTGCTTATCAGCACCTCCACGACGGTGACGGGGAAATCGGCATTTCCCGGCTGAGCGTTCCCTTTGGACTGACGGATAGCAACCGTACGGCGGCGGGACTCGCGAATCTCGCCAACCAAAACTTCATTATTCCCGATGGTGGGACGCCGATACTACCTACCCAAATCGATCCCGTGGCGATGGCGATGTTCCAATTCAAGCTTCCCAACGGCCAGTATATGATCCCGTCGGATGATGGCAACGTTCCTACGCCGACGATACCGGATAATGCTTACGTGCCGGGCACGGCGGTCTTTTCCTCGCACCAGTTGGTGTCAAACCTGGACTGGAACCGCTCCTCCTCGGATATTCTTTCCTTAAAATACTACTTCCAGGATGATCCGACCGTTGCTCCGTACGCTTACTCGATGGTTGCGGGGTTCAGCCAGATTCTGGCCGCCGGCAGCCAGGTAATTTCTCTCAGCAATATTCAAACGCCCCGGCCCAACTTTAGCATCATCGAAACCCTTGGGTTCGTGCGGCAGAATATCTACAGTTCCGTCGGGCAGCCTTTTTCGCCGCAACAAATCGGCATCAATACTTTTGGATCTACCCGTTTTCCGGGGATGAGCATTGTCGATATTTTGGGGAATAGCTCTCCCAATAACGTCAATTATGTGCAAGATGCGAGCATGAACATTGGCCAAGGGTCCGCTTCCCAGGGGGCTTTCACCGGAGTCACCCAGAACCGCCTGATGCCTTCGGTCAACGCGACATGGAACAAGGGCAGGCACACGGTGGCATTCGGAGGCAGCTTCTCTTACACCCAACTCAATACCCTCGATAACCGGACCGGCAATGGGATAATTGCTTCCGCGGACCTCGGTCAGTTTCTGCAAGGCATTTTGACCCCCAACGACGATTTCCAGTCCACCGCCCTTCTTCTCGGCAACGCCAACCGCTATTACCGGGCCAATCAAACGGGCGCGTATATTCAGGACAAATTCCAGCTCCGCCCCAACTTGAGTCTCACTGCCGGGCTGCGCTTTGATTGGGACGGCGGATTCAGCGAGAAATACGGCCGTCTATATAACTTTGACCCCAACGAATACGCCTATGATGCGGCGACTGACACCATCACCTCGACGGGTTTTATCATCGCCGGAAATAATAAACAGTTCCCGAGCAAGGGGGTAAGTAATACCACCCTCACCGGCCGTCAGTGGGGGATTGCTCCCCGTCTGGGTGTTGCCTGGACCCCCAGTAAGTTTCACGACAAGATCGTCGTCCGCGCCGGTACCGGCATGTATTACGATCGGGGCGAACTTTTTTCCTATCTCTCACCCGGCTATGCGGCGGGCGAGACCACGGCTGGGCCTTTCGGCGTAAACCAGGCGCCTCCTTTTGTGAACACGCAAGTCTGTCCGCTAAGTTCCAGTTACTATCAGGGCTTCATTCCCACCTGCTCCAGTTCGCTGGAAAATCCCTGGGGCGCCACAGAGCAAGCCCCCCCCACGGGCAACCCCTCCGAGATTATCAATTATCTGCCGAACGAAGCTGGGATCGAAAGCGGGGATAAACTCTTTTCTTTCGCCACTTATGACCGGGGGAACAAATTGCCCTACACCATGAATTACACCCTCGACATCCAGTGGCAGCCGCGCCGTGATTTGGCCATCGACATTGGCTACGTGGGTAATTCCGGCCGTCACGAGGTCATGCCCATTCCCTTCAACCAGGCGGGCATCGCCACACCCAGCCACCCGATTAATGGCCAGAACTATACTTACGGGTACACGGTTCTTCAGAACGGGAGTCCCCTCGTTCTTCCCGACGGCACACAGGAGCTTGCCACTTATGAAGGCGGCAACGACGACATGCGCGTTCCTTACATTGGGTATTCGGCGGAATCGGAGAGCTATAAAGCCATCGGCGTTTCCAACTACAATGCTCTGCAAGCGCACGTGGAAAAGCGTCTGAGCCACGGGGTTCAGGTGGGCTTCTCCTATACCTGGTCGCACGCCCTCGATGAGCAGAGCGCGCTGGGCCTTTTCTATAACGGCAACAACCCCTTGGACCCGCGCAATGCCTACGCCTCGTCGGACTTTGACCGCACCCATGTTATGAATTTCAACTATCTGTACCAATTCCCGACCTTTGTAAGGGGGAATGGGCTGGCCGGCAAGATTGCCAATGGCTGGGCTATCCAGGGAATCGCCGTGATCCAAAGTGGCCAGCCCTATAGCGTGATTGATTACACGGGAGCGGTGGGCAGCATCTTTTATGGCACCACGGACGGTATCACCAATCCCATTGTGCCGCTTGCTCCCGGTTGTACCGCCAAGAATGCGGTGACCGGCGCGACAGGTGCGGGCGCTACGCCAGCGCTCAAGGCGTCATGCTTCACTTTGCCCTTGCTTCAACCGGGCGATTTAGGTGGGGCGATTGCTCCTGGCGATTCCTATGAGACCGACTTTACCTCGGGTCAGCGCAACATCTTCCGGCAAGTCTGGCAAAAGCGAGCGGACGTATCCTTGGTCAAGGATCTGAAAATCTCGGAACGGGTTTTGCTGAAATACTCCCTGGACGTCTTCAACGTTACCAACACTACAAGTTTCGACATCCCGATCGATAATGTTTCGCAGAACCAGTACTACAACGATTTTCCAACGTACGGGACAGCCCCTTTGCCCACCAGTTGTGGCAGTTCCAACACGGGGTTCTACAACTGTCCGGCCGGCCTCGGCGCCGTAAATAAAACTATCGGAGGCCCGAGGCAGATTCAGATGGCGCTGCACCTGATGTTCTAAATTGGTTTCTTCCTGTTGTTTCGCGAAAGGGCGGGGCCGCTGCGTCGCCCTTTCTTTACCCATGCTATGCACTATCCGCTCAACCAGGCCAATCAAGCCCTCACCGATCTCTGCCCCGGACGATTCGAAGGCGCGGCCGTTCTGGTGCCATGACGGTCTTTTCCTTTCATCAACTTATCGGCTAAGCAAAATATCGCGCGTAGCAAGCTGTGTATTTTCTGCAAGTTATCGGCATGGTGGGGGTTTGAGGCACTTTTCTTGATTTTTTGTGCGTGTAAATCGTGCTATCTCTTTTATTTTCAATAATTCATCGGCCTTTTAATCAAGTTGTTTATTTTCAATAACTAATCGGCTTCGTACATTTTGTCACTTTATTTCCCTTTTGTTTTCAATAAGTCCTCGGGGTCGACCTTCATTTTGATACTTTTGGGTGCGCGGGCTCTCTTTCTGACTTTCATGGACAAATTGACGGTCCGTCGCACCCGTAATCAAGCTTCGTAGGAGCGTTCCCGCCCTGCTCGCACCATCGGCATGAATCTGGAGGCATATGCGTTCCTCCTGCCCAGCCCGTAAGGGGCGCCGATCCTCGTACCCATGGCAGCGTGATTTCACCTAGACCCGGTCCTCCGACTAATAGCCTGGCAACTTGACGGCCCATGCCGGTAGACAGTAAACGGTAGACAGCAGACCGGAGATCCGGGGCGGTTGTCCCTAGCCCGGATTTCTCACCACTACACTGGAAGGGCGGGGCTTTAGCCCCGCCGTTGCAAGGCCGTCCTGATTATTTCCAAGTCCCGCACCCCGCGCAGCTTGCAGCCGCTAGCTGCGCGGGGTGCGGGACGAATAAAGGGCGGGAACCGCGATTTCGGCGGGGCTGAAGCCCCGCCCTTCCAGCATCGTCCAAACGTGGTGAGAACTCCGGGCTAGTGTGGTGTCCCGGATAAGATTTGACAATGGCATGTTGCAAGGACCCCCTCACCCCCGGGCCCCTCGGTCGCTACGGCCACCGAGGGGAGGATGGATTTTATTGCCCTCGCCCCTTTGGGGGAGAGGGTGGCGCGCATCCGGCGTAATCGCCAGCCGGGGCGGGCCGGGTGAGGGGGTCTCGCCTATTGTCAATT
>JBEKQO010000191.1:0-26417 GCA_049519635.1 Terriglobia bacterium
CCCTCTCCCTTGGGGAGAGGGGGGACCGCAAGGCGGGGGGTGAGGGGTTTCTTCGCGGGTGATGCATTCATGGACATGGAGGTAGGCGACGCCCGCGACTTTGACGGAACCCTGGGGTGGACACGGAGTCAATTGACTTTATCTTTTCATAACGTGATAATTGCCCTTGCGAGACTAACAATCTGCTTGGCGGAAGAGAAATTCTGGCGTCATATAAGCCCCTGCGAGGGTCTATGGCCACGACCACGAATGATGTCCTGAAAACCGCAGCGCTTTCCCGGGAGTTGCTTCTGGGCGCTTACCGATCCATGTTCACGTCGCGCCGCGTGGATGACAAGGAGATCCAGCTCAAGCGACAGAATCGCGCCTTCTTTCAGATCAACGGGGTGGGACACGAATGCATTGGGGTGGCGGTGGCGCTCCACCTCAAGCCGGGGTACGACTGGTTTTATCCCTACTATCGCGACCGGGCCTTTTGTCTTCAAATCGGCATGACGCCGCACGAGATGCTGCTGGGTTCCGTGGGAGCGAAGGATGATCCTGCCTGCGGCGGCCGGCAGATGCCTTCGCATTGGGGATCGAAGAAACTGCACATCATTACGGGCTCAAGCCCCACGGGATCGCGCATCTTGCATGCAGTGGGCTCCGCCGAAGCAAGCTGGTATTTCTCGCACATTCGAGAAGCGGCGGAACTCGCTTCCAGTTTTCATGAGGACGAGATTGCCTATGTCTCCTTGGGGGAGGGCGCCTCGAGTGAAGGTGAATTCTGGGAGTCGCTGAATTACGCCTGTGGCCGAAAGCTTTCCGTCCTTTACGTGGTGCAAGACAACGGTTACGCCATCTCCGTACCTGTCGATGTGCAGACTGCGGGGGGCAGCATTTCCGGCCTGGTCCGAAGTTTTCCCGATCTACTGACGCTCGAATGCGACGGCACGGATTTTCCCGAGAGTTACGAAGCGGCGCGCAAGGCGGTTGAACACCTACGGCAGGGAAAAGGGCCGGCGCTGATTCATGCCCACGTGGTGCGCCCGTATTCTCATTCGCTTTCCGACGACGAGCGGCTTTATAAGCCGGAAGAAGTGCGCCAGCAGGAGGCGAAGCACGACCCCGTGACGCTCCTCTCGCGCCTCCTGAGGGAGGAAAAGGGGATTACGGAAAAGGAACTAAAGGAGATCGAGACCGCCGTCGAGCATGAGGTTCAGGAGGCAGCCGACCTGGCCCTGGCGGCTGAATTGGCCTCTCCGGAAACCGTTCTTCAATACGTTTACTCCCCCGCCGTGGATCCCACCTCTGAACACTTTGACAGTCCGCCGAAGTTTCACGGCGAGCCCAAGACGATGGTGGATCTCATCAATGTCTGCTTGAAGGATGAGATGGCTCGTGATCCGCGCGTCGTGGTTTTCGGTGAGGACGTTGCCGACTGCGGCCATGAAAGCGACTTGACCAAGGTGAAAGGAAAGGGCGGGGTCTTTAAAGTCACCCATGGCTTGCAGAGGCAGTTTGGCAGCACGCGCTGCTACAACTCCACCCTGGCGGAAGCGTGCATCGTGGGCCGCGCGGTAGGTATGGCTATGCGGGGGCTGAAGCCGGTGGTGGAAATTCAATTTTTTGACTACATCTGGCCGGCGATGATGCAAATCCGGGATGAGTTAATCACTCTGCGCTGGCGCTCCAACAACGCCTTCGCCTGTCCGATAGTCATGCGCGTGCCGATTGGCGGCTACCTGGCGGGGGGTGCTGTCTATCACAGCCAGTCAGGCGAGTCGATTTTTACCCACCTGCCGGGGTTGCGCGTGGTGATGCCATCTACAGCGCTCGATGCCAACGGCCTGCTGCGCACGGCGATTCGCTGCGACGACCCGGTGTTGTTTCTCGAGCCTAAGCATCTGTATCGCCAGACGCACAATCGCGCGCCTTACCCGGGACGGGATTACATGATTCCTTTCGGCAAAGCCAAACTGGTACGCGAGGGAACGTCCGTGACGGTTGTGACTTACGGCTCGCTGGTCATTCGCGCCGTGCAGGCGGCCAAGACTCTGGAGCAGGATGGAATTCAGGCGGAGATTCTGGATCTGCGCTCACTGAATCCTTATGATTGGGAGTTGATTGCCGCTTCGGTGAAAAAGACCAACCGCGTGCTAATTCTCCACGAAGATAATATTTCCTGGGGTTATGGCGCAGAGATTGCGGCCCGCATTGCCGATGAACTCTTTGCCTTCCTCGATGCGCCTGTCCGCAGGCTGGCGGGCAAGGATGTTTTCATTCCTTACCACCCTCTCCAGGAAGATGCCGTGCTTCCCCAACCCGCTGATGTGGTGGAGGCAGTAAGAGCGCTGGCAGCGTATTGAGAAGAAGGGTAGCGCGGACCTGTTTTGCAGGTCCGCGGCTTTTCCTTACCCGTAGAGGACGAGCCGCGGACCCACATAACAGGTCTACTACACCTGCTCGCTCGGGAGCGCAGGTATAAAGTGGAAGGGATTAGCCTATTCCCAGGTCATCAATCCTTTCCAGCGGCGTCCCGCATCGGCGGCAGATGACTGCGCCACAGTCCCCACACACCAGAGGGTCTGCCACTTCCGCTTTGCAAACAGGGCAGTAGAGCGGTTCGCGCTCGCCATTCTTTAATTCGGCCATTCGAACCCACCCAGACGCGCTCTCATCAATCTAGCCAAAAGTCCATGCGACCTCGCCGTAATGGTCACTTGCTGTCCTTACCTTAGCTAGGCCCGCCCGTCTCAGCGACCGTAGTTTGGGCGGTGTCTTCATGTTGTAGCGAGGGCTGTCTAGCTTCCTCGAACAATGTCATGTAGGAGTCGTACCAGAACAATCGGTTCCGGGACTTCCAGGGTGAAAGCTGTTTTAAAAGTCCCAGGGCTTCGAAGCGCCTCACTAACTTGTTGGCGGTTGCGAATGAACATTGCAGATGTTTCTCAACCATGCGCACTGTCACGATAGGCCGATCGAAGAGGTAATCCAACAGTTTGATGCCCGAGGCAATGCTGCTGAGCTTCTGACGATGGCGATCTCTTAGCTCAATGATAGCCCGTGATTTATCTGTCGCCTGACGACTCACGTGCTGGACCCCGCGCAAAAAGAACTTCAACCATCCTTCCCAGTCGCCGTCGTTCCGTATGGCCGTCAAGCGGTCGTAGTACTCTGCGCGGCGTCCTTTAAAATAATGGCTGAGATAAAGCAGCGGCCGTCGCAGGACCCCCCGCTGGCAGAGCAGGAACGTGATAAGCAGCCTGCCCACCCGCCCGTTGCCATCCAGGAATGGATGGACGGTTTCGAATTGAGCGTGCGCCAAGCCGCAGTGGATCAGCGCGGGAAACGACGCGGTATCGTGAAGGAACTTCTCCAGGTTATCCAACGCTTGGCTCATCTCGTGTGGCGGCGGGGGCACAAACGTAGCTGTAGTGAGCGTGCAATTCTCCGGGCCGATCCAGTTCTGGCTGGTGCGAAACTCGCCGGGAGTTCTGTGCCCGCCACGAACCCCCTTCAGAAGTTCCGCGTGGATTTCCCGGATGAGCCGGAGGCTCAGAGGCAACTCCGTCAGCCTTTCCAAGCCATAATTCATAGCCCGGACGTAATTGACGACCTCTTCGATGTCCTTCGGAACATGATAGCCCTCAACATCAGCTTCAAATTGCAGCAGGTCTTCGAGTGTACTCTGAGTCCCCTCGATCTGCGAGCTGAGAACGGCTTCTTGGCGAACGTACATGGCAACGAAGAGGTTCGGGTTCGGCAGGACGGAAGCTACTCCGTCCAGCCGACCCAGTTCTCTGTCGGCGTCCGATAGCAACCTGACCAGTTCATCGTCCATCCTGATCGGCGGTGCAGGAGGGAGGGGGGAGGGGATGAAGGCTGAATATCCCGTCATTTGCTCCATGAATTGGCCTGCTCGCATAACAAGAGCCCCTCCCAAGCGGCTTATTGAAGTCCCGTATAATAAGCCTCTACCAGCACGTGCGTTATTATACCAAAAGGCGCTTTTCTATAATAACCAAAGCGACTTAGGTTTTGAGGACAAGATTGCGTTTTATTTCATGCAGATAAGCTTCAACTAAAACAACCGAATCCCTGGCAATTCGAGACCAAGTATTTCCCGTTTCTTCAGGTGGTGTGGACTTCGTTGACGATCGGCGCGAGAAACTGGCTCAAGGCCTCCTGAACCTCGTCGAGTTTTCCGGCGAAGAAGTGGTCAGCGCCCTGCACCCAGTGAATCTGTTTGGGTTCGGCGAGCGAGTCATAGAGCTCCGAAACTTGGAGGACTGGGCCGAATTCATCGCGCGTTCCCTGGAGAATCAATTTGGGTTTGCGGACACCATGGAGAAAATCGAAGTTGAGGATGTTCACGGGAACTCCCAGGCCCACCAGGGTGGAGACGCGCGAGTCGGTTGCTCCCACCGCGAGGCCTACCCACGACCCAAAAGAGAATCCGATGAGACATACGGGCAATCCCGGGAAATGCGCCGCGAGGTAGTCGAGCGCCGCGCGGACATCTCCCTGCTCGCCGTCGCCCCCGGTAAAGGTCCCCGCACTGTGGCCCGCTCCACGGAAATTGAACCGTAGGGTGGGAAGTCCTGAGAAGAGGGCCGCTTTGGCAGCACGAAATACTACTTTGTTGTGCATGGTGCCGCCGTACAAAGGGTGCGGATGGCAAACCAGCGCCACATGGCGAGGAGTAATCTGCGGGTTCCATTCCATCAGCGCTTCCAGCGGTCCGTCGGGACCGAAAATAAACGTGCGGTCGATCTTCGTAATTCACCTCGGAGGAATCAATCTCTCAGCATACAGCTTTCAGCCGTCAGCCCAAACTCTTGCTGAAAGCTGAGGGCCGATTGCCGACAGTTACACATAGTGTAGAATGAAGGCGGCGTCGGCGTCATCATCGGGATGTGCCCATTTTGGATTTTAGATTGTGGATTGAGCATGTAGCGCGACCTATAGGCGGGGTCTGTAGCATTTCGTTGCAGAGGGCGCTTAAGCCACCCCGATGAATCGAGGCGCTACCCCTTCAATCCGAAATGGCAAACCTAAAAATCCAAAATTAAAATGAGGTATTGCCATTAGAAAACTCCTTTTAATATTGCTCTTGGCCGCGATGGGTTCGGCCTTCTACTACTTTGTGTTTAGGTCGCCGCGCACCCTTCCGGTTGAGGTCGGCTACGTGCTGCCACCCACTGTTCAGGTGGTGGACACGCCCGCTGAGGTGCGGATTGTCGTGGGCTCCCTGAAGAGTGGCGAACGCGTTGAGGTCACCAAGCGGACGCGCAATTGGGCGCAAATCCGCACGCCCGATAACGTGACGGGTTGGGTGGAAAACAGTGATCTGCTCGATTCCCAGACCTACGAAGGCGGCCAAAAGCTGCTTCGTGGCCTGCTCAGTTTTCCCCCACAGGCAGATGGCCATACGAGCGGAATAGTAAACCTGCGTCTGGAACCCTCCAGGGATGCCGCCCAGCTTGCACAGTTACCGGAAAACTTAAAGGTACAGGTTTATGGCCGGCGCTTGTTGGACCGCTCCGCGCCCGACGGCCAGCCTTCCGCGGCCAAGGTGCGGGATGCATGGTATCTGATCCGCTCCGATGCTCGCGCCGGATGGGTGCTGGGACGATTCGTAGCCCTGGACATTCCCGAAAAGCTTGCGCCTTATGCCCAGGGCGCGAACATGGTCGCCTGGGTCGCCATCAAGACCGTCGAGGATGAAGGCCAGCCGGTACCGGAGTATCTTACGGCAGACCGTGAGGGTACCCAGGAGGCGGATTTTTCTCACATTCGAGTTTTTACCTGGTGGATCAAGAACCACAAATATGTGACCGCCTACGTGGAGAGCGACCTGAACGGCTACTTCCCGATTCGCGTGGCGGCGATCAATGGTGTTCCCTACTTTCGTCTCCGATTGATGGATGATCAGGGCCAGAAATACCAGAAGGTCTATGGGCTGTTTGATACCATGACTCGCACGGTGGGAACGGTGCCGGGGTGGGAGAGCGATGCCATGCCTCCATCGCCAGAGTCCCAACACCACCAACGTTCCCGGCGGCGAAGAAGCTGAGTTTTCCCATGGAGAATGGTCAAGGAATTTCGCCAAACCACGGGTTTTTCCGCTTACTTATTCGTAGGTGGTTCGCGCTTACCCGGAGAAAAATCCGCCTGCTGCAAGCCGGGGACATGGCCGCGGAAGGTCCCGCCTTGTTCGCGGTGAGTCACCCGGCTGGCTTCCTTCCGGCGTTGGTCCTGGCGACGGCGATCGAGCGACCAGTCCATTGTTTGCTGGCGGAAAGTCTCGCTCGAGGCGCGCTCGGGCGATTCGCAGCTCGCCGTCTGGACATCATCCTTCATGAGGGTGAAAGGCCAACTTCTGAGGCGACCCTGCGGGAGGCCATCGACGTCCTAGCAGGCGGCGGCGCGCTGGCCGTGTTCGCAGATCAAAGCGCGGCGGGGCAGGCCGCGCCCGGTGCGTTGGCCTCCACCGCTGCGGCACTGGTTTTGCGTGCAGAAGCGCAGCATGTGGGGCGCCGCGTTACCGTGCATCCCTCACATCTTTTCCTGCCGGAATCGGCGGCACAATCGCGCGAGATCCTGATCTATGTTGACTCGCCAATGGTGCGCTCTGAGACCCGGACCGCGGCGCCTTCGCAGGATGCCGAAACGCCGGCTTTTGTCGCTGCGATCGAATCGCGGTTTCGAGAAAACGCCTTCCAGCTTCGGCCGACGGACCTGGAGTATTTTCTCGCGGATCTTGAGGAGGTTCTGCGAACCGGCTTGCAGGAGGACTGGGCGTCTCGCCCGGACTGGAAGCAAGACACCGAGGGTTTTGTGCTGAGCCGGTTGGTGACGGAGTGGGTGAAGCAGACGAATTACTTGAATCCCAGCCGGCTGATCAGCCTGCGCAAATCCTTGGATGACTACCGCCGTCTTCAGAAGCAATGTGCGCTGCGGGAATTGGAGGTTGCGGAGGAGGCTTCCCTGCTGCGCTCGGGATGGCGGCGGGCACTTGTTTGGATCGAGACGCTGCTGGGCCTTCCCGTTGCTCTTTATGGGTTGCTGAATCATTTGGTGATCGGCTTGATGCTTTTCCTGGCAGGGTCGTTCAAGCGCAATAGCTCTCGCAGCCGGACCACGGAGTGGACAATTCGCGGCGCAGTGACGCTGGCGTTTTATGCCGTCCAAGTTATCCTGGTGGCGCATTGGCGGGGCAGGGCCGCGGCAGGATATTATGCGCCGACTTTGCCGGTTTCAGGCGCCTACTTGTGGAGATACGTGGGTTTGGTCCGGCCCCAGGCGCGTCTGCTGTTTATTTCCCTTACCATTCCCGCGTTGACGAGGAAGATCAAACGCCTGCGGCATGCGCTTCTGGAAGAGCTTGACCGGATGCTGGCAGCATGCGAGGAGAGGACCAGCGTGTCGCGCTGAGATTCGCGCGTGGGGCGTAGATTGGAATTTACACCCCTCGCCCCCTTGGGTAGAGCGGGGTGCGAAAAAGCGCCGGATGAGGAAGTCACCCCGGTACAAACATAAGACTAATTTTCTGAAACCCATTACGGCACTGGAATTCCGGATGCGCCCTGCCCCGCGTTTCTCAATACGATTTTGGAAGGGCGGGGCTTTACAGGCTGCGGAACACTCGAATGCGCTATCATTCTGAGCGTTGACAGCCTTGCGGCTGCCCAGGATGGGCAGAAACTCGGGCCGAGGAAGGGTAGCGCGGACCTGTTTTTTAGGTCCGCAGGCTTTCCTTGTCCATCGGGGACGTGCCGCGGACCTAAAAAATAGGTCCGCACTACGCCTGCTGAATTCCAAGGACTTACGCTTCGAGTTTCTGCAGAGGAGCAGCAGCGGTCCTGAGCCTTGCGAAGGAAGAATCTCACATTGCCTTGAAAATACTCAGAGCGAGATCCTTCGCGCCGTTTACCCTGAGCGGGCAGTGCGAGATTCTTCCCTGCGCTCAGAATGACAGCGAACGGGCTCAGGATGACAGCATTTTAGGGCTTATCCGCAGCCTGTAAAGTCCTGACGTACCGGCAGCTCCCAAAAGCGTTCCAGCTTGGTGAGAAATCCGAGCCACATTTTTATGCGAGGCCAACATGACACTTTTTCTTACTGAATCCGACGTCCGTGATCTCCTGCCGATGGACCGCGCGCTGGAGTGTGTGGAAGCGAGTTTTGTGGCGCAGGGCAATGATCGCGCCATAAACCGTTCGCGTGAGCGCATTCTGTTGCCCCACACATCCTTGCACTACATGGCGGGTGCGCTGCCGGAATCGCAGCATGTGGGGATGAAGATCTACACCGTCACCCCTGAGGACGTTCGATTTCTGCTCCTGCTTTTTGACACCGTAAGCGGCCGGCTGCTCTCCTTGATGCAGGCTGACTATCTGGGGCGCCTTCGGACCGGGGCGGCCAGCGGCATCGCAACCAAATATCTGGCGCGCCCGGATGCCTCCCGGGCGGCGGTGATGGGCACGGGCCGGCAAGCGCACACGCAACTCCAGGCCATCGCCCGGGTCAGAAAGCTCACAGCCGTCAAAGCCTTCGGCCGCGATGCGAATCGCTTGCAAGCCTTCTGCCGTGAAATGTCGGAAGAGATCGGCGTGCCTGTGGAACCCGCTTCCAGCGCCGAGGAAGCAATTCGTTTTGGAGAAATTGTGAGCACTGCGACCACCGCTCAACACCCGGTGGTGCTGGGCGAATATTTGCAGCCCGGAACGCACATTAATGCCATTGGGGCTAACACAGCCAATCGCCGCGAACTGGATGACGAGGCGGTGCGGCGTGCCGCGCTCATCGCGGTGGACTCTGTGGAGCAGAGCCGGAAGGAATCGGGTGACCTCATTCAGGGACTGGCGAATCTTGGCAGAGGATGGGAGAGTGTCATTGAACTACACTCCGTTGTGGCCGGAAAGCATCCCGGGCGATCGTCGGCGGATCAAATCACGCTCTTCAAATCACACGGAATCGCGTTGTGGGACGTGGCTGTCGCCGGCTTTATCTACCAACAGGCGTTGCAGCAGGGAAAGGGAAGAGAATTGGAAATTGATTAGGGACCCGGGATTTCACCTGCCGACTTTTTTTCCGAGCCCTCTGCTTCGATCTCGATCTTCTTGGCCGTGATTTCCCCACTTTCCGCCAGATCACCCGCCACCGATATCGTCAGCCCAGTATGTAGGTCCTGAGCACTGCCAGGACTCCCATCCTTCTTTCTGATTTCAGTTTTGTCGTTGTAGAGCACATGGAAGATCATGTTTTCACCGCTGCTTACGGTTAGCTTACCCTCAGACTTTTCGGTGATTTTACCTTCCAACGTAAAATTCATATCATCCGCTCTGGGAGTGGGCACTGCCGAGAGAGGAGTCGCGAGAGTCGTTCGGGAGAGTAGCAAACTAAAGAGCAGAAAACCAGCGAGGACGACGTAGCTGCGTGTAACCATGGGTAAATACCTCCCCGGGTAGATGCACGTATTCTACCGCTACTTGCGCTGCAAGTCATGATTTCGCCGATGAAATTTTCCCGTCGGGGCGGCAGAGAGAATTTTGTTCGTGGGTGGTGCGGAGTGGCCTTGGACTCAGTGAGTCGCGGCGCGAAACCGCCAGCAAAGTTACGGGTGGCGCTGAGGCGCTGATCCGCCTATTTTACCGGTCCGGCCGTGTCCGGGAAATTGATTCCCAGGATGCTGCCAATTTCCTCCGTATATTCGACTCCCACCTCACCGGCGCGCGGCGTGCCCTCCCGGCCAACCCAAACGACTTTGAAGATCCCGGACTTGTCGCCATGCTGCGGCTGCACCTTTACCTGCATCCCTACCTGGAGTGGAAGCCGAGTCCTTAACTTCGCACCGAATTTACTGAGCGTTACGATCCGGGCGTCCTCCGCAAAAGGCAATTGGTTGGCGAGCATGCCGGAAATTCTTACCGGGCACCCAAGATTCACGCGCGCGCTACGGCGCGGCGGAAGTGAACTGGTCGTTTTGCCCATGTGGCACCCCTTGACATGCTTGCCTGGTGGGCGTTAGGAGGCCCCCATCGGGCCGACCCTGAGTACGAAATAAACCCCACCCAAGCTGGCTGATATTTTAGCATAGCCGGATTGCCGGGGCGAGGTGGGGGCTGGTAAGTGGGAGTTGGTAATTTTGGTTAGCTGCATGCGGCGCAAATTCAGCGGATTTCTTCCTGGCGGATTCATTATAGACTAAAGGCATCAAGGACACTCCTCATTGTCCTGGACGCGAAAAGGAGGGCCTTCCCGGCCATGCGAGCAGTGGTTCAGAGGGTCAAGCGTGCGGAAGTCCGGGTAGGCGAAGAAGTTGTGGCCCGGATCGGGTTCGGTTTCGTCGTGCTGTTGGGCGTGGGGAAGGATGACACGGAAGCCACAGGTGAGGCCTTGGCGGCAAAAATCGCGAACCTCCGGGTTTTTGATGACGACCAGGGGAGGATGAATCGATCGCTGCTGGAAACTGGGGGGCAAGCGCTCTGCGTGTCCCAGTTCACGCTCTACGGCGATTGCCGGAAGGGCCGGCGCCCGAGTTACGCGCAGGCCGCGCCTCCCGACCGAGCTTTGCTCCTCTACGAAAGTTTCGTGGTATCCCTGCGCCAACAGGGAATCCCGACGGAGATGGGACGGTTCCGCGCCATGATGGATGTGGAACTGGTCAATGACGGCCCCGTAACTTTGTTGCTTGATTCAGATCGGTGGTTTTGAAAATGGCGGGCCAGGAAATGTCCCGAAGCGCGGCCGTGAAATTCTATAGCGTAATCTCCATCCCTTCAAATGCCGCGCGCGTGTTGGGGAAGCGAACCCGGGCGCGTTCCTGCAAGGCATCGATGGCGCGGTCATCGCTGTCGGGGTCATGGTGAAAGAGGATCAACTCTTTGACCCCGCATTCCAGGCATATATTCACCCCTTCTTCCCAGCTACTATGACCCCAGCCTTTCTTATCCCTCGCAAGTTGGGAGAGTTCGTACTGTGCATCGTAGATCAGGACGTCGGCCCCCCGGCAGATCTCACGCAGGATGCGATCGCTTTGGGGATTCCCCGGCTCGTTATCGGTGGCGATAACGATCGATTTTCCATTGTTCTCGATGCGGAAACACAAGCACCCCTGCGGATGGTTAATGCGGGCGGGCTGAATGCGAAAATCGTCCAACTGGAATGCTTCGGTGGAAACTTCCGTGTAGCTACGCTTCGCGCGCATGGCAGACATATCCACGGGGAAGTAGGGGTTGGACATCTGCCCCTCCAAGGTCCGCTCCGGAGTGGTTTCATCGGGTCGGTATGAGTAGATGTGGAATTGATTGGACTCGGTATAGAGCGGAACGAAAAAGGGCAATCCTTGGATGTGGTCCCAGTGAAAATGGGTGATCAGGATATTGCCGCAGATGGGCCGGCCCGCAAACTCCTTCATCAACGACTTCCCCAGCATTCTCAGGCCGCTACCACAATCGGCGATGAGCAGGGAGCCGGCGTCCGAACGAAATTCCAGGCAAGGAGTGTTCCCTCCGTACCGCAGATTTTCAGGTTGCGGAGTGGGTGTCGAGCCTCGCACTCCCCAAAACCTTAGCCGCATAAACAAGTCCTCTTTAGACCAAGAAAGACGAGAGCCGTTAATTGCTATACCAGATTCTACGCATTACGCCAAGAGGAAATTTCGATCAAATTAAGAAAAGTGAGCCACGGACGGGGATTTGACAGGGTAGAGTTGTGTCAATTATCAATGGCCGGTCGAGGTCAGCTTGGCCAGCTCCCGTCGCGCGTCCCGATATTGGGGCTCAATCTGAATGGCCGCCTGGAATTCCCGCACCGCTTCTTCCTTTTGGTTTTGCGTCTCCAGGATAAAACCTAATTGATAATGCGCCTCGGCGGAGTGCGGATTTGCGGCGAGCGCGGCGCGAAAATGCCCAGAGGCCTCAGAGGCTTGGCCCCCGCGCGCGGCGATGAGCCCCAATCCGAAATGCGCCTCGTAGTCTTGGGGCGCGAAAGTGAGCAGTTGATGAAATTCCGCCGCCGCACGCCCAAGGTCGCCTACCGCCAACCAGATGTCGCCGAGCAATTCTTCTGCCTCGATATTGTGTGGGTCGAGCGCGAGCGCGGCTTTGAGCTTACTCGCGCCGTCGAGATAGCGATGCAGCCCCACATCCGAGCGGGCCAGTTCGATATACGCCGGCAGGTTGCAAGGATCGTCGGCAAGGATGGCCTGAAATTCTGCCGCCGCCTCACCCGCCTTGCCAATGCGCGCCAGATGCCCCGCCAGCAGGTACCGTTTGTACTCAAACAACCGGTCTTTGGGATCGACGCCGGAATCGTCGAGAGCGGCATGGGGTGAGGTGATCTCCAGGTAGCCGAGCGAACGCAAGCTTTCAGCGGAACCAGGCGCGGCAGCAGTGGCAGCGGGGCCGGGCGTCGCCGACAGGGAACGGTAGGTTGCCGCCAGCGCTGCCAACCGCTCGCGGTAATTTGCGGCAAGGGCCGTTTGACTAGGCAAAAGATTGTGCAGCTCGGTGGGGTCAGTCTTCAGGTTGTAAAGCTCCGGGTGGGGAGCTTCAATGTATTGGTAATCTCCCCGGCGCAGGCTGCGCAGCGCAGCCCATCCAAACTTGTCGCGCGCGTAGGAGCTTTCGCTGTAAACATCGCGCGGCGGAGAATTCCCGCCCTTGGCGAGCTCCAACAGGCTGTGACCGCAAAAGTTCGCCGGCGCCGGGAATCCCAGGAAACTCATGACGGTGGGCGCGACATCAATCAGCCCGGCAGGAGCTTCTACATGCTCCAAATAATCGTTGGAAAACGAACCTCGAGAATCGAAGCTCGAGTTTCGCGTTGATTTTTCAGTCTCGATTTTCGAACTTCGACTTTCAGTTGTGTGCGGCCAGTGGAAGAGCAGCGGCACGTGCAGCGTGCTGCCGTAAATGAAATACCCATGCGTGTTTTCGCCGTGGTCGCCCAAGCTCTCGCCGTGATCGGAGAACAGCACCAACAGCACCCGGCGGTCCAGCCCCCGCTGCGCCAGGAATTCCAAAAAGCCACCGAGAGAGTCATCCACGTACGCCAGTTCCTGGTCGTACTCGCTCTGAGGGGCGCGGGCGCGGTAAGCGGCGGGCGCGTCGTAGGGCTGGTGAAGATCATACAGGTGTACGAAGAGAAGGAAGGGGCGCCCGGAATTCTGCTCCAGCCAATGTTCCGCACCATCCAGCACTTGGGATGCGGGACGCTTCAGGTCGAGCGCACCCTTGATGGCGCGCGCATCAAAAGGACTGTCGTAAGTTTGGAACCCCTGTGCCAAGCCGTAACGGCGCTCGAGAGAAAATCCTCCAATGAAAGCCCCCGTGTGGTAGCCATGCGCGGCGAGGATCGTGGCGAGCGTCACGGCTCCGGGCAGCAGGACTTGGCCATTCTCCCGGATGCCGTTGGCAAACGGATAAGTGGAGGTGAAGAGCGACACGTGCGAAGGCAAGGTGATGGGCGCCTGACTGCTGATTTCGCCAAACAGCGTGCCGCCGCGCGCAAGCGAGTCAATGTGCGGCGTTCCGAGCCGCGAGTATCCGTAACAACTAAGATGATCGGCCCGGAGCGTATCGACGGAAATGAGGATGACCGGCGGAGGGTCGCCCGTTCCCTCCGGCATTGGCCCCAGACCTGCCGGCAACGCATCAGGCACCCATGCCAGCAGAACGGCCAGAAAGAGAATTCGCGGCAATAGAGGGCATCGTGCCGGGCTCATATATACGAATGATACTCGACCCGCGCCATGGACGGTAGAAGTTGACCCGTGGGCGCTAACGAAGCGCAGCGAGCAAGGCGTCGCCAACGCGCACGGCGGGGAGAATCGTTCCGGGGGCGTGGACGCGCACGATGTGTGCGCCGCCCAGGATGGCAGCAACCACGGCGGCGGCGTCACCCGTCAGGAGGAACGCGGATTTCTGCTTGTGTGTATCGCGGATGCGCTCCAATCCCTCGCGGCGTGTCCCTGCGATCGGCCAGTAACGCGCTCCAGGGCGTTGAGCTGGCGAAGGATTGAGCCCTTCGCCCGCGACGATCGCTTGCACGAAGGATTTGCGCGAGGCGCCGATGAGAAGAGGAAGGTGGAAACGCTGAAGTCTTTCGAGTCCGGCGAGAATCTCGTAGTTTTGCCGGCGCGACTTGCCGAACCCCAGGCCGGGATCGAGGATGAGTTGCGAGCGATCCACCCCGGAGGCGAGGGCGCGGCGGATGGAGGTTTCCAAGCCGCTGGCGAGCGAGCGCCAAATGTCCCGCGCGAAGGGCTTGCGCTGCATCGTCTGGGGGCTGCCGCGCAGGTGCATCAGGATCAGCGGGGCACGGTAACGGCGCGCCACCTCCGCGAGGCGCGGTTCAAAACGCAGGCCGCTCACGTCATTCAGTATATTGGCGCCGGCGTGAAGAGCCTGCTCAGCAACCTCCGCCTTGGTCGTATCAATGGAGATCGGTATGTCACCGAGCTTCCGCCGCAGGCCCCTGATGACCGGCAGCACGCGGCGGAGCTCTTCCTCCGCCGACACAGGTCGCGCTCCCGGCCGTGTGGACTCGCCGCCCACGTCGATCCAGTCGGCCCCCTGGTGCGCCAGCTCCACTCCGCGCTGGATGGCGCGAACCGGGCTAAAGTAGCGCCCGCCATCGGAGAAAGAATCCGGAGTGACGTTGAGCACGCCCATGACGAGGGTGCGAGCACCCATCGTGACCTTGCGGCCACGGATTTTGATTTCGAATTCCGGGCGGCGGTTCATAGTCAACTGGCAGGATTTCCGTAGTCCGCTTTCCGTGGCCCATTCACGGCATGGCGAGTTTTTGGATGCAGGCCCTTTCCTTTCAAGATAAGTACTCGCCTAGCCCGGATTTCTCACCACGTTTGGACGATGCTGGAAGGGCGGGGCTTCAGCCCCGCCGAAATCGCGGCTCCCGCCCTCTATTCGTCCCGCACCCCGCGCAGCTTGCGGCTGCAAGCTGCGCGGGGTGCGGGACTTGGAAATAAGAGCTGATCGCTGGTCACTCGCGTTCGACGACGGACAACGAACCGGCCACAACTTAAGATCCGAATATCCCTACATATGCGACTGCCCCCAGAAGGCCACCGATGACCGGCCCCACGACCGGCACCCAGGCATAGCTCCAATCGGAACCGCCTTTGCCCGCGATGGGCAGCAGTGCGTGGGCAAGGCGCGGCCCGAGGTCGCGCGCAGGATTGATGGCGTATCCCGTGGGTGCGCCGAGCGACAGTCCGATCGACCAAACGAGAAATCCTATCAGCAGTGGAGCGAGACCGGTTTGCATGGGGCCAGGGTTGGCGATGATGGCGAGCACGCCAAACATCAGGACAAACGTTCCGATGATTTCAGTGACCAGATTCATGGGCAGTCGGCGAATGGCCGGCGCGGTGGAGAAAACTCCGAGTTTCGCGCCCTGATCTTCCGTCGCGGGCCAATGCGCGAGATAAGCGAGCCACACGACGACCGCGCCAAGGAAAGCCCCCAGGAATTGTGCCGCCAGGTACTTGGGCACTTCGCTCCAGGGGAATTTGCCGACCACCGCAAAGCCCAGGGTGATGGCAGGATTTATATGCGCGCCGCTGATGCGCCCCACGGCGTATACAGCCATCGCCACTGCCATTCCCCACCCCGTGGTAATCACCATCCAGCCGGAGTTCTGCGCTTTGCTTTTATTCAGAACCACAGCGGCAACCACTCCATCCCCCAGAAGGACCAACAGCATTGTTCCCACAAGCTCCCCCAGAAACGAATTCATGCTCCCCCTCCATAATTTGTTTTCACTGCCCGCAGATTTCCCAAGAGTATAGTTCGGCGGGCGTGAAATTGCGCGGGAAAAGAAGTGTGGCGGCAAAGAGCAGGTCTGGGGAGGTTTAGGGGTTGAAAATTGAGCCGACCGCCAGAGAAAATCCAGGGAGCAGGGGAGTTTCCACCGTGTTACCCTTCGCGCATGTCGCGGCGACGTGGAAGCCTTCCGGCGCCAGGCGGTATACCTCAACCACTTGCGCTACGGGATCAACAATCCAGTATTCCCCCACGCCGTATCGGGCATAAGCTTTCAATTTGATCCCGCGATCGCGAGCTTCGGTTGAGGGTGAGAGGATTTCAACCACCAGGTCGGGAGCGCCGCGCACCCAATCTTGCAGAAAATCCTGATGTTCATTCAACACAAAAAGCAGGTCCGGTTCCAGGGCATCATATTCACTCAGGATGACGTCCAAGGGAGAAACGAGCAGTTCGCCCAGAGGATGGACCTCCAGGAATTTCCAAAATGCAAAGGCCAAGTTTCCCACGATCCGCTGATGGCCCGTCACGGGTGAGGGAGTCACGTAGAGTTCTCCATCGATAATCTCCCGGCGCTTGCCGTCTTCGGGCATAACCAGGAGATCAGCGTGTGTATACTTCAGGCTGGAAATCATAGGCGGATTATAACATCTTGGGAAAAGCCGAAGCGCGAAATCCGATGCTCGCTGCGAACTGCCTGATTTCGTGTTTCCATCTGCACCTCGATCGGGGGGCAGCCGAAGCCAGCCAAAGCCAACTAGGGTTTGAAAATTAAGCCGACGGCCAGAGAAAATCCGGGGAGCAGGGGAGTTTCCACCGTGTTACCCTTCGCGCATGTCGCGGCGACGTGGAAGCCTTCCGCCGCCAGGCGGTATACCTCAATCATTTGCGCTACGGGATCAACAATCCAGTATTCCCCCACGCCGTATCGGGCATAAGCTTTGGCGACTATGCACTTGACAACACCAGAAGCCCTATGCTCTGTCGGACCTTTTCTTTGCATGACATTAGTTACAATCCTCGGTGCGACATAACTTTAACCTCGACATTATGAAACGGGGCGAGCAAGGGGCGAAGGGCAGCATCATCCTTGACGCACAATATGACGGATTTTACTGACTTCGGTTTGAATCGTTTCATCAGTTCAGCCGAGAAAACTCCTTGTCCCATCACGTACATGCCGAGTCGCCCGTTGCTGGCCTGAATCACAATAACGTCTTTACCCGCCACCTCGACGTTGCGCTTCTCTTTTTCTTTCAGTCGCTTAGGTTTCCCACCAAGGACAATCAAGCCATCGGCCCATCGCACACCACACGAAGGGCTACGTCCGACCATTTGAAACTCTGTGATTAACGTACCTCCGATTTGTTTCCAGTACCTACGGACCATTATCGGTTCACCATATTTCCGCTTTTGCTTGCTGCGATTGGTCATACTGACATCTCCTTCCTCGCCCACGCCTATGGCTCTTGCCATCTTTGCGCCGTGACTTCCCGCAAAGAATAAAATGCCGAAGCGGGAAGGCAAGGTGACTGGCTTAGGCGTTGGGCTCTTTCTGGCGGAGTTTTATTGAGCCATCACGCGCTTTCTTCCTCATCCGTACCGCCTTCGGCTGCTTAGTCAGAGAGGGAGCCTGAAGGGCTCGGCGCATAATTCGGTCAAAGTCATCAGCGGGCATCCGCAGTTCATCTTTTGTGTTTTGCATAGTTACTGCGTCCTTTTATTATCGGGCACTACAAATCTGCTCTTTTTCTGGCGAGCCTCGGTTATTTCCAGTTCTTCATCCCCCTTAAATTGTTCAAGTGCCTCGTTAATTTTCTCCGCTGGAACAACCATCGCCATACCCGTATTAATGTGAACCTTATCTTTGCCGTCGTCTGCAAAAGAATCAGGTTCCAAGTCTTCTCCGAAATGCCCATGCACTAAGCCGAACAGCATAAATCGTGAGGGAGATTTATGTTCATATGCAGCCGCCGTGTATCCCCCGTTGGGGGGAAGTACACCTTTTGCAGTAATAATGTCGATAAATACGGGCGACCCACTTAGACCACCGATGGAGTGCGATTCAACGAGATAAACATCCATAGGCAGATTGTCCCGGTTCAAAACAGGTTCATTCCGAAGAGATGCAATATTACCAATGCGAACTACTGGTATGTTTTTCTTTATGCCAGAATGAGGGAAAAATAATCCTGCAAAGCACACCTCATCACCAAGTTCTACTTTCCGGTCACCCGTGTAAGTCGAGTCAGGCGGATTCAAGTTCTCATTAATGACGCAAGATTCCATTGGCCATACCCTATGCTCTAAATCAGGCGCAATCCCTATTTTCATCACTGCTATATCAACAGCGAGATTAGGGTGGCTTTTCCAACAAGCTAATGGTATCTCATGCCATTCCTGTACCCCGTTCTTTGTATTCACTCTCATATACACCCGACCATCTATGCTCCTCTTTTGGATGTAATCTACTACGTGCCACGCCGTAATCAAATAAGCATGACGACAGGTATCCCTGATATCCTCAGGGCCGGGTCGTGAAATCCAAAATGCGGAACCAGCGAAGTGTTTTCTCTTGTCTATGTCTTCATACCCAAGAAACACCACACACTTCAGAAGCTCATCTGGAATGTAAGCCAATGTTTCCCCTTTCGGAAGATAACTAATATGCGGCAATCCCGCCCGTTCATCCAACCAACATTCCATTATAATGTACCCAATTTCAAGCGATTGTTGACCCTTTAGGACTCTTGTACATCAGCCGTTTGCCTTCCATTCTCTTAATACCCAAAACTGTGCGTTCTCCATCGGAAAGTTTGCGGGTGTTGTACTTGTGGTCCAGTTCCGCAAAGTAGAGGTCAGCGTGTTTTCGGCTGATATGATGGTGAGTTCCATCAAGACTCCGCTTACTATTTCCGAAAAACCCCTCAACGGTGTTAGTAGTCGCCAGCCTCCCCGTATTGTGGTCAAAACGAGCATACTCTTCGTCACGGTGGTTTACCGTGTCATGGGCTGCAAATCCCTTTCCAGCTGCTTCATAAACCGGAGATTCGTCAGTGTTCAGGCGAGCGGTTTCCGCTACGTTATCCCTGAGCAACTGGGTAATGGCCTTTCCCGTTACCGTGTCAACGACATGCGAGCGCACATGGCCGCCACGCTCAACAAGCGATACCACAGGGATTTTGTTCTTCTTGTAGGCCCTTCCCTTCCCATGGACCCTTCCGCCGATATATGTCTCGTCTGCCTCAACCGTTCCGCCGAGCATATCCCCAGGAAACATATCCATCAAGGCAAACCGAATACGGTGGCAGAGGAACAACGCCGTGTTGTAGGAGCCGATTTCAAGCTGCCTCTGCAACTGAAGAGCGGATATCTGAGTTTTACTGGCACACATCATATAGAATCCGATAATCCATTTATTGAGGGGAACGTGCGAATCCTCCATGACGGTCCCGACACGGACGGTGAATGTATCCCGGCATTCCGCACATTTGTAGAGGCCAGCACGAACCTTCCGTTTCCGGTTTGCCGTCAGTTTATAGATTCGCTCCTGGTCAGCATTGCCGCAATGTGGGCAGTAAGGACCATCTGGCCAGCGTACACTCTCAAAATACTGGATTGCCGCTTCTTCGGTGGAGAAGCGTGCTACAACGCTCATCAGGGTCAGGTCACGTCCGGTTTCTTTTGCTGTCTTTGTCGTTTTCATGGGACAATCATAGCATCAGGATTTGGTGTTGTCAAGTGCATAATCGCCTAAGCTTTCAATGTAATTCCGCGATCGCGAGCTTCGGTAGAGGGTGAGAGGATTTCAACCACCAGGTCGGGAGCGCCGCGCACCCAATCTTGCAGAAAATCCTGATGTTCATTCAACACAAAAAGCAGGTCCGGTTCCAGGACATCGTGTTCGCTTAGGATTACATCCAGAGGAGCAAACCGCAACTTGCCGAGGGGGTGGATCTCCAGAAACTTTCCCAATGCCATGGTGAGGTTGAAAAGTATCATTTGATGGTAATCTACCGGTGAGGGCGTCACGTAAAGTTCACCATCGATAATCTCCCGCCTCTTGCCGTCGTCAGGCATAACCATGAGGTCAGCGTGTGTATACTTCAGGCTAGTAATCATAGGTGGATCATAACACCCGTGCGAGGCCGAAACTCGAAACCCGAAATTGAAACTCGGAGCGAGCTTCGAATTTCGGGTTTCGTTTCTTCCCCCGTTCAGGCCGGCTGGGGACGCTCGTGGGGCGGCATCCCGGAGGGTGAGGCGGGCTGAGGCTTAAGCACCTGCACGGTTTCAGGAGGCGGAGGCAGGGGCCTGACGCGGACGAATTCCGGCAGAGGCTTGCCTTCGATCAGAAGCTTTACTTCCCCGGCGTCCAAGACTTCGCGCTCGAGCAGGGCCTCCGCGATGCGGACCAGAACATCGCGGTTGCCGGTCAGAATACTTTTGGCCCGCTCATAGCCCGCGGTGACAAAGGTTTTTACTTCCAGGTCAATTTTGATCGCCGTGTCTTCACTAAAATCGCGTTGAGTGGCGATATCGCGTCCCAGGAAAATTTCCTGCTGGTTTTTGCCGAAGGCGAGCGGCCCGAGGTTCGACATGCCATATTCACACACCATATCGCGAGCGATATGGGTGGCGCGCTCAATATCGTTGCCCGCGCCGGTGGTCATATGGTGCAGAAACAGCTCCTCGGCCACGCGCCCGCCCATCAGTACGGCGAGTTCGGCTTCCAGATACTCCCGGGTGTAGGTGTGCTTATCGTCCAGGGGAAGTTGCTGCGTCAGGCCCAGAGCCCAACCGCGCGGAATTATGGTGACCTTGTGCAAGGGGTCAGCATCAGGGGTGTTGGCGGCCACCAAGGCGTGCCCGGCTTCGTGATACGCCGTATTTTTCTTTTCGCTCTCGGACAGGATCATCGACTTGCGCTCCGGCCCCATCAGGACCTTATCTTTGGAAGTTTCAAAGTCCATCATGGTGACGGTCTTGCGATTCTGCCGCGCTGCCAGCAGCGCCCCCTCGTTAACCAGATTCGCCAAGTCGGCGCCGGAAAAGCCTGGCGTACCACGTGCCAGGACGGGGATATTTACGTCTTCGGCCAGAGGAATCTTTTTGGTGTGAACTTTAAGGATGGCTTCGCGCCCGCCCACATCGGGCCGCGGCACCACCACGCGACGGTCGAAGCGTCCGGGCCGCAGCAGAGCTGGGTCCAGGACATCCGGACGGTTCGTGGCGGCAATCAGGATGACGCCTTCATTCGACTCGAAGCCGTCCATTTCCACCAGCAACTGGTTCAGCGTCTGCTCGCGCTCGTCGTGGCCGCCGCCCAAGCCCGCGCCGCGATGACGGCCCACAGCGTCGATTTCATCAATAAAGACGATGCAGGGAGCGTTTTTCTTGCCTTGATCGAACAGGTCGCGCACGCGTGAGGCGCCCACCCCCACGAACATCTCCACAAAGTCGGAGCCGGAGATGGAAAAGAAGGGAACGTTGGCCTCGCCGGCAATGGCCCGCGCCAGCAAGGTCTTGCCGGTTCCCGGAGGGCCCACCAGCAGCACGCCTTTGGGTATGCGCCCGCCCAGCTTCTGGAATTTTTGCGGCTCGCGCAGGAACTCGATGATTTCGCCCAACTCTTCCTTGGCCTCTTCCACGCCCGCCACGTCCTTAAAGGTGACTTTCTTCTGTTGGCTGGAGAGCAGGCGGGCCCGGCTCTTGCCGAAGGATAACGCCTTGTTGCCCCCCGACTGCATCTGCCGCATGATGAAAATCCACAGCCCCAAAATCAGAATCAAGGGCAAACCATTGGCGAGCCAGGTCATCCAGGACCCGCCGGAGTTGTCCTTGATGATGGTGTTGACATTCTTGTCTTGAAGGGTCTTGTACAGGTCGGGATAATTTGCCGGGATCGTGGTCCGGAAATGGGAGTTGTCCTTCTTGAACGTACCCGTGACGTCGGTGCCCGTAATGGTCACATCGTGGACGTCGTCTTTATTGACCTCAGTGATGAGCTCTGTGAAAGTCAAGTCCCGAACGTGTTCGCCGGTGTTTGACCTCACCACTGCCCAAATCAGCAGGGCGGTAACTGCCATAACCACCCAAAAGATAATGTTCTTAACTGCCGAGTTCACGGACCGTCCTCCTACGCCCCCCTGAATAAACTGTCCCCGGGGTTTTTACCTCTATTACGCTTTAGATGCACGCCGACGCCGCGCGGCTCCGCCCTTTCGCCCTGATTATGTAACCCGAGCGAGGAAAGGCAAATTGCGATATTGGTCTTGCAGGCCCAGTCCATAGCCAACGAGAAACCGGCCGGAAAGCTGGAAGCCCACGTAATCCACCGGAACGTCGGTCTTTCGTTCGTCGGATTTGTCGAGCAGCGTGGCTGTGCGCAGCGAGGTGGGCTGCTGCGCCAGCAGGGTTCGGCACAGATGGTCGAGCGTTATCCCCGATTGCAGGACGCCCTGCACGAGCAACAGCTCCTTGCCCGCCGCATCGACGGGCGGGATGTACATAATCTCCCGCATGGCCACCAAGCCGGAATCGCTGTCGCGCACCTGTGACCGCACAAAGTAGCAGACCACCGGAATCGTCAGGGCGCGCACTAAATCCGCCATGAAAACAAAGCAGTCCTCCAGAATGCCCACAATGTGGAGGGTCCTGCCGGCGTAATCTCGATTAATCTGTTTGGCTATTGCACGCACCCGCTTGCGGATATCCTTTTCGCTAATGACCATTTTAAGGTGCGCACCGGAGCCGGCAGCACGAGCCGTCGTGGGGCGCTTTTTGAGCTTGGATGCGGCGCGTTTTTTCATATTGGCTTCTTCCGGGCGGCCGGGGATGGCCGCGTAGGTTCCTCCTCTACGATGAGCATCCGCTGGGTCTGGTCAGTGGCAGCGACGTCCCTGGCAGGCGGGAATCCTCGAACCCACACAATTCGGCCTGCACAGAGCAAAACAGGCCAACCCTTACGCCGAATTTCCGGGATCTTCCGCTCGCGAAAGAGTTCCTTCAGTTTGCGAACCCTTTGGCTTCCAATAGGACAAAAGCTATCCCCCGCCCGCCAGTTGCGCAGAACCAGTTCTCCGCCCAACTCTTGCGGGTCAAGGCCCTCGAACCTCATATGATTATACGCCTTGCCGGGGTCGTCGTGGTTAAGTATTTTGAAACGGAACGTGCACCCCACTTCGCGGACCGGCAATTCTCCCGGAAAGGTGACGGGATAAGAAAACTCCCTGCCGCCCGGCTCACCGGCGGTCGGACCCACCACCAGCCAGGAAAACTCCTTTCGGGCCACCACGCCGCCGGGCAGGTTTAGGATTTTTCCGCTCTGCGCCTCGGCGGCAAAGCGCCGCAACGATTCAATGTGAGAGTGCGCGAGCCCGGGCGACGAGCCCCGCACCATTTGCACCATTTGGCGCAAAACGCGTCGCGCCAGGGCGGGGGGAAATTCCAACAGGGCGCGAATGGGAATGCGCTCTTCCCTCCCCTCGCGCCTGCGCCAGGGATGAGCCCGATCTCGCGCCCATCGCTCCAGGCTGGCTTCGTCGTCGCGGGCGCGATCAGCCAACTGATTCAGAAGAGGGATAATTTCCGGATTGTATTCTTTCGCTAGCAAAGGCAGCAACTCCCTGCGGATTTTATTCCGTCGCAAGCGCGTGTCAAGGTTCGAGGAATCGACCCGGTATGGCAGTCTTCGCGCGGCAATTTCCTGCATCACTTCGGCGCGCGTCAGGCCTAAAAAAGGGCGGACGACTTTGCCCTCGAGCACGGGATAGATTCCCCCCAGGCCCCGCGTCCCCGTGCCTCGCAGCAGCCGCATCAGGACGGTTTCCGCCTGATCGTTGGCGGTGTGCGCGGTGGCCACGCAATCCAGCCGTCCTTGGTCTATCAGCGAGAAGAAGAAACGGTAGCGCAATTCGCGCGCTACGGCTTCCAGATTGCCGCGGCGCTCCCTCGCCGCGCCCCCCACATCCGCCTCGCTCCGCAAATATTCCATCTGGAGCGATCCGGCAAGCTCGCGCACTGAAGCTTCGTCACCGTCGGACTCCGTCCCCCGCAGGCGATGGTTGAAATGTACCGCCGCAAGTGTGAGCCCCGCTTCGCGCGCCAGCGTGTGCATGAAGTGCAGCAGTAAAACGGAGTCCGGCCCGCCCGAAACCGCCACCCCCACGCGCTGGCCCGCGTGAAAGAATTCCTTGCGTCGCATTTCCTGCGACCAGCGCGTATATACGTCATGCTGCTGATGCATAAGACGGTTCCGCCCGCAAAATATTGTAACACTTGGGCAGGTCAGCGATGGAGCGCGCACCGCCGCAGAGCGGCAAGGACAAGTCAAAAGGCCATACGTAAAACTCAAAGCTGAAAACCAGGGCATCCGGCGCTTCCGCCACCCCGTCGTTCTGAGCGTTTCGCTATTATCCTGAGCCCGTTGACTGTCATCCTGAGCATTGACAGCCTTGCGGCTGCCCTTGGTAGGCAGAAACTTGACGGGAAGAACCCATCGCCCAACCTGTCATCCTAAGCAGCAGCGAAGGATCCCGGCAGTCTTATGGGTTTCATGAACCGGGCAAACTACGGGGGTTCTTCGCCCAAAGGACGGGCTCAGAATGACAGGTTGAGCGACGGTGAATCGTAGAGACTTACCTGTCGAGTTTCTGCAAACCAGGAAAGGATCCTGCTCTGCCTGCCTTCCCGCGCTTGGGTTTTGCCTTTTTCACTTACTCGCCACCTGGAACTCGCATTTCCAATAACTACCTTTATTTTCATCAACATCTTGGAGGGAACAGGTTAACTCTTTTGTTTTCATCGACATCATGGAGAGGCGAAAAACGGTCATTTTTTCTATATTTGTTTTCAATAACTTACTGAAGGTTAACCTCATTTTTCACCCCCTTTTTCTTCTCCACCTTGGCCACCGCGGAACGACTAACCATCTTATTTTCAATTAGATAGATTTTTGCATGATTTTCGCCATTCATCGCTAACCTCTTTCGTTTCTAGTACATCATGGAGAGCCGCACTGCCATCTTTCTCATTATCCTCTCGTAAAGCTTCCATCGACGCTGGTGGCGTTTAAAATTCAGCAGCAGATGGGTGGCCCGCCGGACTCCCCGCAACTGGGAATCTTGCCTTGTCCGCATGAGCCGTGCATGGCGATGGCTGGGCGCGAGTTCTGCGCCGCATTCGTAGGGCGACGGCTCCTTTAAGGGCTAGGTGGCCGGCGTTCAGCTTTCCGCTTACTGCCTACTGCTTTCTGCCCACTGTCTACAGTTCTAATGGATGAGTCGCCCCGACCCGTCATATAGGTCCGCAGCCTTGCACGTCAGCCAACGGACGCTGATCTCAGAGGCCAGTATATATGAGGTTAATATCTTTGTCAAGATAGAAATAGCCCAGAGGCTACCAATTGTAGACTCAGACAAATCCCAAGGGTTTTACTCTGCCGGGAGTAACTCCTGGCGCGGGCGCGCGGGCCCTGCGCTACCGCTGGTCGAGCCCGGCGGGAGGGCAAAAGCAAGCGTAGCGCGGACCTGTTTTGTAGGTCCGCGGATTTTCGTGCCCGCCGGCCCTCGCGGGTTCGGTCCGCTGTTGCGCCGGCACAGCGTCCCACGCAGATTGACCGCATGTCAAGCCAGCCCGCGAAGCGGGCGGAAGATCGTAGCCCATGGCGCAAGCCGTGGGAAAATCGGCCCCCCACCCCATCCAAGCCCCGCAAGGGGCGAAAGAAATCACAGCAAAAGGTAACGGCGCAACCCCATTTTTCCTGGGCTGTCCCACGAGGGGCGCGACGTATAATCGTCGCAAGGATGGGCTCTTTCGCCCCTGGCGGGGCTCGGAGGAATTTACGCGAACTTCGCTCCCATAGCTCACGCTATGGGCTACTGCCATTCGCCCGCTTCGCGGGCTGGGGCGAAGACCCGCGGACCCGCAAAACAAGTCGCTATTCCTCCGATGCTACAGATTGACAATCCTTGTTATGAGCGATACGCTCTGGCAAGGAGGACCTATGAACGTTTCCCTAACCCCCGAGCTGGAGCGGTTTGTCCAAGCCAAGGTTGAAAGCGGCCGGTACAACTCGGCCAGCGAAGTCGTCCGTGAGGCTCTCCGCCTGCTGGAAGATCACGAACAGGCCCGAGCCTCGCAGCTCGCGGAGTTCAACCGGGAACTGGGCCGGCGCTTGGCGTCCCTCGATGGCGGAGAAAGGATTGATCCGGCCGAAGTCCGAAGCCGCCTGGACAGAAAATCGGATGAACGGCGGAAGCGGCGCGCATGAGCGGCTACGTTTTCGGCCGCGATGTGGAACAGGACATCGAGGACCTCTGGGAATACGTCGCGCAACATAGCGTGGAGGCGGCTGACCGTCTGATAGCGGAGATCTTCGAGGCATTTGAGGCTCTGGCACGGAATCCCGGTATTGGCCATAGGCGGGAAGACCTTACCAAGTTCCCTGCGCTTTTTTGGCCGGTCGGCAACTACCTCATTATCTATTGTGGTGTCCCACGTAAGAATTGACAATAGCCGAGACCCCCTCACCCGGCCCGCCCCGGCTGGCGATTACGCCGGATGCGCGCCACCCTCTCCCCCAAAGGGGGGAGGGCAATAAAATCCATCCTCCCCTCGGTGGCCGTGGCGACCGAGGGG
>JBEKQO010000192.1:0-14854 GCA_049519635.1 Terriglobia bacterium
GGTGAGGGGGTCTCGCCTATTGTCAATTCTTACGTGGGACACCACACTAGACTAAGCAATTTCCGGTCCGGCCCCGAAGGGGCCAACCGTGGGTAGCCGCAGGTTTTAACCTGCGGCTCGCAGAACCCCATGGCCCCTTCAACCCCGGCGGGGTTGACCGTGGCAAAGGTCGGCCCCTTCAGGGCCGCATTCCTTTCTCGCCTTCGGTTTCCGTAGGTTTCACCTACGGCTACTCATGGTGTCCCGCTTCGCGGGAAGGAGGGCGGCGAATCATCGGGTGGCTTATTCTAGCGCCCATGGGGTAGGGGGTGGTGCTGATTGCGACTTAATGTTTTCGGCTTTAGGAGATAACCACCCCGGCGCTCGGCGCGCCACCCCTCCTGAATCAGGAGGGGAGTTATTTTCATCATTCGTGGCGAGCAAAGGCTCATGCGCGTCTGTGTGGTTGGGCAGGTGGATGAAGGAAGTAAGTCGTTCCCCAAACTAGGCTGGCAAAAACATCCATTGACTCAAAGGGGCATCACGTAATAGAAGGTTAGCGCTGAACCAACAGTCTGCCATGTCAGGATTCAGGCCAATTGCCATTATTCCTTGGAGGTAAAGGTGATGCAGAAAAAACACATCGTGTGGGTGGTAATGGCAGTCGGCGCCACACTCGCGTCCGTCTCGATGACCCTCGCGCAAGCCGGCGGCGATGCGCCAATCTATCTCGATCCGAAGTGGCCGGTGGAGGAGCGCATCGATGACTTGGTGAGCCGCATGACGCTTAAGGAGAAAATCGGGCAGCTCAATTTACCTGCGGTTTTTGTCGATAAACTGGGAAAGGACATTCCCTCGAAAACGGAGGCGTGCAAGAGATTCACGGCCGGAACCTTCACTCAGGAAATCGGCCCGGGCTGCGGATTTTTCGGCCTTGCCGGCCAGATTCTGCAGGAAGGCGCACGCCAGCAAGCGGAATACTTTAACCAGCTTCAGAAAATCGCGCTCACCCAGACGCGGCTGAAAATACCACTGATGGAAGATGAAGAAGGCACGCACGGCGCCATGTTTCCGGGAGCGACGGTTTTTCCTGAGGGCTTGGCCGTGGGCAGTTCCTTTGACCTGGATCTGGTCAAGGCGATTTACGCGGCGGATGCGGCGGAGGCGCGAGCGGTCGGCATCCACATGCTTTCCACCCTGGTAATGGAAGTGGATCGTGACCCGCGCATGGGCCGAAACGAAGAAGCCTACACCGAAGATCCCTACCTTTATATGCGCATCGGCGAGGCCATCGTGCGGGCGACGCAGGGAAACGACATCTCCGCGCCTGACAAGGTCATCGCGGTGCTCACGGACTTTCCCACGCAAAGCGAACCCGCCAGCGGCCTGGAGCGCGGAGCGATTGAGGTATCGGACCGCTCCTTGCGCGAGAATTTCATGCCCCCCTGGATCGGGGCAATCACCAAAGCCGGGGGCTTGGGGGTGATGGCGGGTTACCCGGAAGTTGAGGATGTGCCCGCGCACGCCTCGGTGAAATGGATGAACGATGTCCTGCGGCAGGAAATCGGTTTCAAGGGAGTCGTGGAAAGCGAAGGCGACGGCTTCGCGACCTTGCAATATGAGCACATCGTTCCCACCCAAAAGGAAGCCGGCGTGCTGGCCTTGCGGGCGGGAGTGGATTTGAATATCACTTATGAGCCGGCCTACATGGGGCCCTTGGTGGAGAGTGTGGAAGAGGGGCGCGTTCCCATGGCGCTGGTGGACCGCGCTCTCCGCAGGGTTCTGGAGCAGAAGTTCCGCCTAGGCCTCTTCGAGAATCCCTACGTCAACGTGGACCACGCCGTCCAGGTGGTGCACTCGCAAGCGAATCAAGACCTGGCTCTGCGCGCCGGCCGCGAAGGCATCGTGTTGCTGAAGAATGATAAGAACCTGCTGCCGCTCAAGAAGGATTTGGCATCGGTGGCGGTGATCGGCCCCAACGCCGATGATGTGATGAACCAACTGGGCGACTATTCGCCGCCGAAGGTTTTGCAGCACGTGACGACCATGATCGAAGGAATCAAGGCCGCGGTCTCACCCCGAACCAAAGTCATCTCGGCGCGCGGCTGCGAAATTACGGGCACGGACAAGAGCGGCTTTGCCGACGCCGTGAAGGCCGCCAAGGGCGCCGACGTCGCCATTGTAGTGGTGGGAGAGAGACAGCACGATATGAAGGGGGGCGGCCCTCACCACGGGCCCACCGATGGTGAAGGACACGATGTGGCCAGCCTGGATCTGTCGGGAGTGCAGGAGGACCTGATTCAGGCGGTCTTCGCGACGGGGACTCCCACTGTGGTCGTGCTGATCAACGGCCGGCCCCTTTCCACGCGCTGGACCTCGGAAAACGTGCCCGCCCTCGTCGAGGCGTGGGAGCCCGGAGAGCGTGGCGGCGAAGCGGTGGCCGACGTGCTCTTTGGCAATTACAATCCCAGCGGACGCCTGGCCATCTCGGTTCCCCGGCACTCGGGACAACTGCCGGTCTATTACAACTTCAAACCCTCGAAGGCTTATTGGATCAACGAAGGCTGGTCTGAGGACAAGGGATACGTTGACATGCCCGGCACTCCGCTCTATCCCTTTGGATACGGCCTTGGCTATACCAATTTTGAGTACAGCAATCTTCATATTGCGCCCGCGGAAATCCATGCGGGCGGGGAAGCGCGGGTGACCGTGGACGTGAAAAACGCCGGCGGCCAGGCGGGGGTGGAAACCGTCCAACTTTACCTGCACGAGAAATACGCCCCGGTTTCAACCCCCGTCAAGCAGCTCCGGGGGTTTGAGCGAGTGGCGCTCGATCCGGGAGAAACCAAGACTGTAACCCTGAAGCTTACCCCGGAAGATCTCCAGTTGCTCGATATCGACATGCGCTGGCGGGTAGTGCCGGGCGATTTTGAGATCATGGTCGGCAAATCGTCGGCAGAAATTCCTCTCCAAGGAATTTTGCAGGTGACGCCGTAACGGAGCGCGGCGAGAGTGGGCGGAGCAGCGGCATGGACTTCCAAGGGTGATGAGGATGCGATGAGTCCGCGTTCCCAAGCGCGAGTCCCTGCTGCCGTATCAGCCGTGCAAGGCTAAAAGGGAAATCCCGGAGGATCTATGAAACCCATCAGAGTGTTGGTATGCCTGGAGATTGTGCTCGGCGCCTTGCCCGCGGCCCTCGTATCGGCCAGGGGAGCGGACTGGACTCAACAGTTATCGCCGCCGGTCTTTTCGGTTAGGCAAGACATCGACGTGAAAGCCCCCATGCGGGACGGGGTGAAATTGTCCACCGATCTGTATATCCCGTCCGGCTCCGGTAAGTTTCCCACCATTCTGGTGCGGACCCCTTACAACAACAATTCCGAGGGGATGGTCGGCCAGGCGATGTATTATGCGACGCGAGGCTACGCAGTGGCGCTCCAGGACGTCAGGGGGCGGTACGATTCAGAGGGCGCGTGGGACCCCATGCACAATGAGGGCAAGGACGGATATGACACGGTTGAGTGGATCGCCCAGCAGCCCTGGTCCGACGGGAAGGTGGGCATGATTGGGCATTCCTACCCGGGAATATCAGCGCTGCTGGCCGCCTCCACGGCCCCCCCGCATCTTGTCTGTATCGTTGCCGAGGCGGCTTACTCCGATCTATACAAACAGTGGGGGTTTACCGGAGGCGCCTTTGCCTTGAGCGCCGTCGAGACATGGATGGCGGTGCAAATGCCCACGCGCACCCTGCAAAGCAATTATGTGAATCTCAACACCCCCGGTGTGCAACCGCGAGCGGTAGCCTCCATTGCGGAAAACTATTGGCACCTGCCCATCGACACCGATGCCGAGGCCATGGGCCGGCATGTGGAGACGTGGAAGGAATGGCTAAGGCACCCGGCTTACGGTGAATATTGGACGCCCTTTAGCCTGGAGGACAAGTACGCGAGCGTTGCCGTTCCTGCTTATCTCATTGGCGGGTGGTTCGATACCTTCGTTACCGGGGCCACCACTAATTTTTTGGGTATCAGGAAGTATGGTAAGACGGAGGCCGCACGCACCGGAACCTCGGTAGTGATAGGACCGTGGGTCCATAACTTCCACGATGGCACATCGAGCGTGACGGCGGATCTTGATTTCGGACCCCACAGTCTCTTCCCGCTGGTGGAGAGGGAGTTGGGCTGGTTCGATTACTGGCTGAAGGGAATTCAGAACGTCATGGACCAAAAGGCGCCCGTTAAGATTTTCGTGATGGGTGAAAACGTGTGGCGCGATGAGAGCGAATGGCCCCTGGCCCGCACTCAATACACCAAGTATTACCTCCATAGTGAAACTAAGGCGAACGGCCTATGGGGTGACGGGACCTTAAGCACGGCGCCGCCGGGCGCGGAGACGCCCGACACCTATACTTACGACCCGCATTACCCCGTACCCACACTGAGCGGCCACACCTGCTGCGACGAAAGGGCGACATCGGTTCCGGATGGACCACGCGACAACCGGCTCGCCGAAGCCAGGCCGGACGTGCTGGTATATTCGACGCCACCGCTGACGGAAGATATCGAGGTGACCGGGCCCGTAGCGGCCAAACTGGTTGCCTCAACGTCGGCACCCGATACGGACTGGACCGTGAAACTGCTCGACGTTTATCCCCAACCGAATCCGGCAGCGTACAACGTTGCGGACGGAATACTGCGAGCACGCTACCACCTCTCCTTGGAGAAGCCGGAGTTGCTCCAGCCA
The DNA here is from genome assembly GCA_049519635.1 of Terriglobia bacterium. Taxonomy (GTDB): domain Bacteria; phylum Acidobacteriota; class Terriglobia; order UBA7540; family UBA7540; genus Bog-366. Next base: position 4,723 of record JBEKQO010000192.1, read on the forward strand.
GGACGGCCGTATGAATTCATGGTGGATTTGTTGAGCACCAGTAATCTTTTCAAGAAAGGGCACAGGATTCGAATCGAGATATCAAGCAGCAACTTTCCTCAATACGATCGAAACCCGAATACCGGACATACTCTGTATGTAGACGACGAGCTCGCCGTGGCCCACCAGACGATTTATCACGACACTGCGCGGCCATCCTACATCGTATTACCGATAATTCCTTCCGCAGGCGGAACGGAGGCACGGAAGTAAGGTACTCCCATCGGGCGTAGATGCAAAGCCTTGGAGTGCGCCAGCTTGACGCCGCTTTTCTCCCCGCAAGCTGCGCGGGGTGCGGGACGGATTGAGGGTGAGAGCCGCGATTTTCGGCAGCGTCCAACCGTGTGAGAAATCCGGGTTAGGGGCCGTCGTGATGCTGGCCGAGACCTTCCGGGGCAATTCGGCCTGGCCAAGGTCCAAGCTGCCGAGCCCCAATTCTGTTCACATCATCGGAACGCTACCGGACTTGGCCGTCGAGGTACGTGAGCACCGCGTGGGTGAGAGTTTCGCCCGCCTCTTCGGTGTAGGGTGATACGCTGGGCTCATAGCCCCCGTAAGCGAACTCGGCTTTGGTGGGCAGATAACCCAGCCAGCCATTGGTATAGCCGAAATAGAACGTGTAGGGGAAGGGTGAATGGCTCCGCACGTCCAGGGAGATTTCGCAGAAGAGTTCCAGGGGGGCGGACCAGATGGCGATGTCCTTATTGATGCGCAGAAAGCGCACGGGAAGGCGAACCATGGTGGCTCCCGTGCTGGTCGTGCGCAGGTAGTCGCCCAGGTCGGGGGCCCAGCCCATGTCGGGCTTGCGCGGAGTTTCCACGGTGGTCTCCCCCGGGGTGAGTTCAACCTCCGAAGTCGTGGGACCCAGGCGCGCATTGGCCGCGATAATCGGGTCACCGAGCAGCATTTCAAATTGCTCCAGGTGCGCGCTCTTAAAGTTGGGGTAGACCGAGTAAATAGGGGCCTGGTTGCCTGCCGCCCCGTTGATATAGAGCATGGGCGCGCCCAGTTTCTCTTCAACGTAATCCGCCACGATCCCGGGGGCGTCGCCGGTAATCACAGAATTCTCGCCGCCGAGAACGGTGCCGTGCATGCTGTAATTGGCAATCAGTGCCAGCAATTTTCCATCGGCCTTCTCCAAGCGGAGGAGCCCGATCTGGTGATCGACGGGCCCGTCGGGATTCAGACCCAGAAACGCCGGACCCTGCTCATTCCGCGCCCGGCGGTTAATGGCGGCGCTGGCGTATCCCCAGCCCACCCCCAAGCGAGCCGGCTCCAGCTTATCCCGCGCTTCCTTGATTCCATCGAGCAATTGCTGCTTTACCTTGGCCGTGTATTCCGTATTGTGGTCGTGATCATAGCGCCCCTTCAGGAACGCTTGTCCCAGCCCTGGCGGCCCGACCTCCGGTGCGGAATGCGTGTGCGTAGTGCTCCACCACACCTGTAGGGGCTTGATTCCCATCTGCTCGCTGAGTTTTTTGGTAATCTCGTCATAAACGGAAGGAGAGTAAATGCAGATATCCGTCGCGATGAGGAAGAACTGAGTCTTCCCATCGTCCATGGCCACGATGCGGTAGAAGAGATGATCGTGGACCCCGGTCGACTGTCTCGGGGCATAACCCAGCAGCCACTGCGGTGTGTCCGGGGTGATATCAATCTTGACCACCGAGGCGCGAAACTGGCCAGCCAGCGCGCAGCATGAACTCACCGCGCAGGCGAGCAAGAATGCAGGAATGATCAGCCTGGTGTACCAGGGGTTTACGCTTGCCATTTGCTTCTTTCCCATGACCCGCTCCTTGTGGTTACGTTGCAGAAACCTGAGGGCTCGAATTCTCAAACATCGAATCGACCTGGTCCCCGCCCCTTGCCGACCCACTAAGCGCCGGTCGGAGAGGCGTGAGCGCACCACTGTCTCGGCATTTCGAAACGAATTCGCGGAGCGCCCTGCGGAAGGCAATCCAATCGGAATCGAACCTGCTTTTCACATGGTTTTGCACGCTGCGCGGATGATATCGTTCTCTAATTTCGATGTCAAACTCGTATTGTCCGAAATGTTACTTTTGATGTTTTCGCGCGCACGTTATTCGTGTATGCTTTTCCAGGCATTAGCAGGAGTCGCGCCCACGGGTATGCAGGTCTTCCGCCGGTCCTCCGCATTGAATTTGACTCAGGGAAAGCTCCTCAGTTTGACGATCACCTCATTGCTTGCCCTGGGTCAGCCGCTCCCCGCTCGGCAGGTGGGACCTGCCGCCTCGCCACAGCCGGAATCACCTGCAAATCAAGAGGGAACCAGGGACGATATTGCCCGACTGCAAGATTACGTTCGGCAGCACCCTACGGATCCTCAGGGTTATATTCTTCTGGGGAAAAGTTTGACCGAGAACTCGCAAAGGGAGAAGGCCCGCGAGGTGCTATTGCGGGCTGTCGCTCTGGCCCCGAACTCGACATCTGCCCACCTCAGCTTGGGGGTGGTGGAAGTATTGCTGGGACATAGTGAGACCGGCATAACGGAGTTCCGGCGTGCGCTTGCAATATCTCCGGATAATCAGGCAGCTCTCTATAACTTAGGAAAGGTGCTGTTTGACGAGGAGAAGTATGAACCGGCGTCCAAGGCCTTTCGAGACTTCTTGTCGCTTAATGGTTCAGATCAGGAGGTCCTGGTCTATCTGTTACAGTGTGGCATCAAGAATCATGACCCCATGACCGTTGACCGTACTGAAAAGCGCTTGCGGGCGATGCAGCCGCAGGATACGGCATTCCATGCCCAGGTGGGCAAATGGCTCTCCCAAGGCGGGTATTTTGAGGCCGCTGAAAGGGAGTTTGCTCTTGCGGCGAATTCTGCCAACCCACCCCTCGAGGTGACCAGCGATTACGTTGGGGTCCTATTGGACGAGGCCAGACCCAAAGAAGCTCTTGCGGTTCTGTCGCGGGTCGGGGAAAACGAGAGGAACACCGCCTCGTTCCACTACCTGTCAGGTCAATGCTCCGAGAGCCTGCTGGAATTCGGGAAAGCGACCGAAGAGTACAACGAGGCCATTTCGATTGACCCGGCTCAGGAGAAATATTACGTTTCCCTCGCCTCGCTGCTATTTTATCAAAAAGCCCTTAGCGAGACGAAACAGGTATTGGCAACAGCTTTGAAAAGGTTTCCGAGTTCGGCGCCCCTCATCGTCGCCATGGGCCTGGTGGAGGTGGAAGATGGGAACGTTAAAGAGGCCATGGAGGACTATCAAACCGCAATGCAAGCGGACCCGAACTCACCCATTGCCTGGAAGCTGCTCGGGGAGATTCAGATGGTGAACGGGAATTATTCGCAAGCAATACAAACGTACCAGAAGGCTGGGCAGCACGATCCGACAAATCCTCAGCCTCTTTTTTATGAAGGGCTCGCATACGCCAAGGCGCCCAAGGGTACTGAGGCGGCTCTGGAGTGCTTCTTCCGTTCGCAAAAATTGAATCCTGAACTCCCGGCAACCTACTTTTGGATCGGCTCTCTCTATTTGCACCGCGCGCACAAATACGTTTTGGCGGAGAAATATCTTGAGGAGGCCGTCCGGCGCGCTCCCGGCTGGGCGGCAGCGAATCAAACACTCATCCAGTGCTACCGAATCCTCAAAGAAGACGGGAAAGCGGAGGCTTTGGAGCTCCGCTATAAGGAGGCGGTTGGTCAATCCCCATCCGGCACGGATGATGGGGGTTTGTTGGAACCGCGGCAGTGAATGAATCTCCAAGATCTTGCCCTGGCGATTAAAGGAGCGGAATAAACGTCTCCCCCCAGACCGGGACACGGATCAAACAATCGTTGGGCCCGGGACCGATCCGGGTCAAGCGCCGAGGATCAGGATCGAGCGAAGATTAGGACATCCGGCGACGGGCAAAAGGTGTGTGGAACCTGACGACGAATGATTGGCGAGGTGTGGTGGTCATGACGCGACGCGAAATGCTTCGAGCACTGGCCGCAAGTGGAGCAGCCATGAGCGCCCGGTGGGCTTCTGCGGCGGAAAGGATTGATCCTATAAGGTTCGAATATGTCACCCCAGCCGGACTGCATTTTGTGACCAATTCGTGTCGGACGCAACAAAAGCACCAACCGGAAACCATGGTGGCGGGGGTTGCACTCTTTGATTACAACAACGATGGCCTGCTGGACATCTATGTCGTCAACGGCGCTACGATTCCCGGCTTAAAGAAGGACAGTGCGGCTTACTACAACCGTCTTTTCCAGAACAAAGGCGACGGAACATTCGAGGATGTTACGCTACAAGCAGGAGTTCAGGGCCGAGGGTATAACCTTGGTGTGGTCATCGGTGATTACGACAATGACGGATTCTCAGACATCTTTGTTGCCGGGCTCGAAGGCAATATTTTATATCACAATAATGGTAATGGAACATTTACTGACGTCACTTCCTCCGCCGGCCTGGATCGCCTCGACCCGGTTTATGGTCACCTCTGGGCGATGGGAGGAGCCTGGATAGATTACGACCGGGATGGCTGGCTGGATCTCTTTGTGTCGAACTATTGTGTATGGAACCCCGACAAGGAGCCCGCCTGCGGTCTGAACGGCCAACGGGACTATTGCCACCCCAGGTTTTACGAGCCTCTGCCCAACTCTCTTTTTCATAATAATCACGATGGAACGTTTACCGACGTGTCGGCGGCTTCCGGCATTCGCAGTAGCCTTGGTAAGGGGATGGGAGTTGCGGTCGCCGATTTTGACGACGACGGTTGGCCGGACCTTTTCGTGGCCAATGATACTCTCCCCGACAGCCTTTTTCACAACCAGCGTGATGGCACCTTTAAAGAGGTCGCCCTGAGGAGCGGGGTTGCCTTTACGGAAAACGGTTCACCCATCTCGGGTATGGGCGTTGACGCACGGGATATCGACAACGATGGTCGCCCGGATATTTTTGTGACCGCTCTGTTCGGCGAATCGTGGCCTTTGTTTCAAAATCTGGGGAACGGACTCTTTAACGACGCCACTTATGATAGTGGCCTGGCAGGGCCTACCCTGCCAAGGTCTGGGTGGGGCACGGGAATATTCGACTTTAATAATGACGGCTGGAAGGATCTATTCGTTGCCGGGGGTGGGGTAACTGACCCCTTGGGTAGTGAGCCCGAGCAGGCGTTGCAACCGAATGTGGTCTTCGCTAACTTGAAAAACGGTACGTTTATTGACGCAAGTCGGGAGGCGGGCGTAGCGGCTCGCAAGGCGGTTCACCGGGGGGCGGCGTTCGGAGACCTGGACAATGACGGTCGAATTGACGCCGTGGTTACGGCTTTGGATGGGTCCTTGGAGGTGTGGCGCAACGTCTCTCCGGCGAAAAACCACTGGCTTCTCATCAAGACCATCGGGACCAAGAGCAATAGGAATGGAATGGGCACGAAGCTAAAACTCGTCACCGCCGAGGGGGTCCAGTACAACCACGTAACGACGGCGGTCGGCCTCAGTTCTTCCTCGGACGGGCGCGTTCACTTCGGTTTGGGTGGGCAGACTACGGTTGAGGAACTCCAACTCTTGTGGCCAAGCGGAGGAAAGCAAACCCTCCGGAACATCAAAGCCGACCAGATTCTGACGGTGCGGGAATCTTAAGGGGAGGTATGAAAAGTCTCCGGGGTGGTGCGAGTCGATTGACCGTCCCTACGCTGGAGCGCTTGTCATGCCTGGATTCTAGCCTTGGGCAAGTAGCTGCCTGTACCGGGTGCGAGCCTCATCCATTTCGGAAGTAAGGGCCTCCACTTCACTCATACTATACCGGTATTGGGCAGTATACTTTGGATCGTTCAACCGGCTGGCATTGAAGTCAAGCACCTTGAGTCGTTTGTCAACCAACCGTGGAAGCTCCTTCTTGTTTCGGAAGATTTCCCCGTCCACCCATACATACACAGGGGAAGTGTGGGCGAAGGCGCCGTTGTGACTCGTGACCCGCGCGGCGATCCATTGACCTGCCTCAGCATTGAGAGAGATCTCGATGGTCAACTCCTGCTTGTCCGGGTTGTTTGATTCGGTCGAGTGAATCACTTGACCGTGGGCGATAATCTCCAGGGTTTTGGGCGCCCCTATGCTCGCGGGCGCCCAGCCTCGGGCACGGATTCGAAGGTCCTCGTTCCTGGCAACCCGCAGTTCATCACCCGGAATTGCGCCGTTAACGGTCAACTCCATCATCGGACCATTGGTAACAAAGGTACGCCCCGCCTTCATCGCGGCAAACCAAGCATCGGCGGGCGCGTGGTTTTGGTCACGGGCCCGTTTGGCAATGGGAAGTCGCTTCTATCGCTGCAAATGGCCGTGGAAGTGGCGCGCAAAGGCGGCGTGGCGTGGGTCATGGCCCTGGAGCAAACTGCCGAAGAATGCCTTTACTCGCTCGAAGCGATCGGCGTAACCACAGAGCACCCCGGAATGCGCGTGCATCGCGGAGTGATCGATTCCCTCCTCGCCTTCACCATGCCTGCCCAGTCACAAGGGGCTCTAGTGTTTCTGCGCCCGGAGCCCGGCGAAGATCGAGGTTTCGGCAAGTTTCTGGAAAAAGTACACGGGCAACTCGGTTGGATGTCCCGCTACCCTCTGCGGCTCCTGGTCATCGATCCGGTCAATGCGCTGGGAGAGCCTAGCCAGGAAAGGGACCGGCAGCTCCGCCGGAAAACCCGCACCAGGTTTGAAGCGGCGAAGCTGTTAAACGTGAATGTCTGGTTCACCAGCGAACAAGTGATGAACCAACCGGCCCCGGACCATTTTGAAGAGAACGTCGCCGATACGGTGATCCACCTGGGTGTGGACGAACGCTCGGGTTATAAGAGCCGTTACATCGAGATCACCAAGTCCCGCTTTCAGCAAGAGTTCCCCGGCCGCCATACCCTGGTGATCGAACCGCAGACGGGATTGCGCATCTATCCTTCCTCGGCAATCATCAGCCGGACCCTGCGGATGGACTCCCCAAGTACGGTGGACGGTACCATTCAGTTTGGCGTGACCGGCATGGATCAAATCTTTGGGCCTGAGTCCGTGACGCCCGGTGACCTAGTGGTGTTTACCGGCCCGGGAAAAGCCAAGACGCTTCTGGGAATGCAGTTTCTAACGGCTGATCTGGAAAACCGGCGATACCGAAGTCTGGTCGTTGAGAATCGCTCCCACCACCCCATAGCCCGTAAACCCGCCCGCTACGGTTTGGGGGACCGTCCCAGTGGTGTCCCGAGTTTCGGCGACGCAGTTTCGTAAACTGTGCAGCCGTTCGCACTTGCTTGGATTCCGGAGCGAACACCGGCCTCGGGCCATCTATTCGAGACACTGGTACAACACCTTGAACCAGGATCTTTCCTCCATGCAGTCCGAGGAAAGATCGCGACTGCAGGTGCGCCCGCTCTTCCATGAGATCACCACCGCGGGGGACTGGTACCTTGCCATTCCGGCGCATTCCGCGTCTCCGGATGTTGGGTTGAAGCTCATTGATAATCTTACCGCGCCGGAACGCGAAATGCAGCGGCTGCAGATGGGCAGTGGATTACCAACGCGATCCAGTTTCTATACCAAGACCGACGGCGCCGACCCCACCGTTTCGCCGTATTTCCGCTTCAGCCGGCCTCACCTGGAGAAATTGGTAGAGGGGGCAATCCGCCGGTCGAGATTTGAATGCTACGAACGCTTTGCCAATACCATTTCGGTGCACCTTCAGTGGATTCTCGAGATCCCAGAGAGCGCGGTAGTGGAGCAGGAAATCCAGCGCACCCTGGCGAGCCTTATCAGCAACATCGATTTCCTGCGAGAAAGCACGCACTGCGAATCGTGCAGTGTAAGGCATGAAGGCAAGCTCGTCGGACCTCTCCCGGCTACATAAACGCCGGATCTGCCGTTACCAGAAATTCGCACCGGCTCGAAGAACTGACCCGGGATGCAAATCGTGGCCAGCTTTACGGGATCGGTGGAATAGCGGACGGAAACCGGCGGAGAGCGATAGCTTCAGACAATCAATTTCAGCTTGCGCAGCAAGGCCGTCGCAGATTGGATTGCGGCGGGACACGGGGGCTCGGTAGGCATTTGGGAGCTACTGCGCCAGTCCCCGACCCTACCAGCACGAATATCGCCATCGACCACGGTCGACAGCATTATTGACAATGTTTAAAACATAGTAACAATAATGTTGACAACCTGTCCACCCGGTGTCAGCGTGACCGGCAATTGTTGGAACTCTACGGGCGGCGATGGTAATTGCTTGTGATGATATCCGTCTAAGGTGTGGAGCCATTCCCCCGTGCCACCCTCTGTTCCGCCGCTGTTTTTCGTCTAGATCTTGCTTGGCTCGCACGAGCTTCAGTGGGCTGCTCTTTGGCGTCACGGGGTTTGCCCGTGGTGATCAAAGCAACCAGCGAGGCCAGTCGGTAACAACAAACCCAATAAAGACAGCGGCGGGGTGATGGGGTTGGAATGCGTCGAATGATCTTCTTCGGTGTACCTTGGATTTCCCACCGGCAGGAGTATTACCTTTCAAAAGGCTGATGATCTTGCCTGAAAATCGGGTCTTGGATCGCTCCGAAAAATCTCACTTAGGAGGCGGATCATGAAGCACTTGGTGAAAACTGCGGGGCTACTGCTTTCTTTGGCCATCCTGTTCTCCGGGAGCACTGCTCGCGGCCAAAAAGTATCTGGAAACATCAGCGGGCTGGTGACTGACCCTGCGCTTAACCCAGGACACCGCCCCCATCACCCTGGCGGGCAGGAGCACCTTCGTTGGGCAATTCGAGCCACCCGGAGCTGGCCGGGATTTCTCACCACGCGTTTGGAAGGGCGGGGCTTTAGCCCCACCCTTCCTGCGACCCCTTAAGAGTGTCCTGGTGTTGTGAGAAATACGGGCTCGACGCCTTCGCGAGGATGCCGCTTTCGCGACACTTTCGCGGTCGGACTTTTGCAAGCTGGCGTGCCAATGGAGCGGGTTTCAGTCTTGCTTGGCCACAGTAGCATCAAGGTGACTGAGAAGCACTATTCGCCCTGGGTGCGGGCTCGGCAGGAACAGTTGGAGGCGGATGTTAGGAGACGTTGGGTAGGTGCCGTTACGCAGCAGGCCATGACTCTGTTACACTAAGCCACACGTAATACTCAGGTTGAGTTTGAACGGCGCGGAGGAGCATTGACTAGGCAACTAATCTCGTATCAACACAGTTAAGGGGGTAGTCATGAACAATGCCGGAACTGAACAGCCAACTAACGGTGGCACGGATGGGGACGATGGAGTCCTATACAGGAGGGCCAGGAACGAGGGTCTTATCCATATTGCTTATCTCACAAGCGTGCTTCTCAACCAAATGCTTGCGGTAATTGATTCTACAACGACGGCAGTGGCCACGTTGCCCATGAGCAAGATAGCAGGTGGGGATGCAGCATATGACGGCTACGAAGAGGGTCTCTTGGAAACGTCGAAAGTGATTGTTTCTGAATGCAACAAGCTCAGAGGCAGAGCGGCAAAGGTAGTTGACGCCTTATCGTCTTTTGACTCGCTGGAGGCCAAGGGGCACGCTGAATCCATAAAACTCGCCCTTGCTAAGTTTGTGAACGAGAGTACCTAATGCCGTGTTTGTCGCTGGTTTCTAAAACGCCACGCCGCTTCTCCAAACAAGCTGACAGATCTAATTTTGTGAGGTGTTGAAAAAGGAATCCAAATCAACGTCTGCAAAATCCGAATCGTCATTCTTGGCATGTTGCAGAACTTTTTGAAGCTCTGCCCTGTAGTCCCGCAATCGCTGAAAAAGGATTTGAGTCCCGGTAACCAGGTCCACCGCACTCGAAGGTGATAGCGTGCGAACAAATTGCCAATCAGCTTTGTCATCCTCGCTAATCCGCCCGGCGATCTTTTCGTCTATGTACTTCCGCACGGCCTCCTCCCCAAACAGATACTCGGCGGCGCGCTTCGAGATGACCCGCGCCTCTCGTTCAATTGGAATATCGGCCCACTTTAGATTCACAGCTTGAATTATTCGCTTATTTATACAGAGCGTCTGAAGTAATGCAGCATAATTCGATTGACTCATGGGCCCCTCTTGCTCGTAGAATGCGGCAGGAGGTGGAGCCATGCGAAAGCTGGAGATTTCCGATGTTGAGGTCATG